>JAZNXZ010000038.1:0-7330 GCA_045594165.1 Candidatus Scatosoma sp. | reverse complement strand
GCGGAAGATTTTTTACAGAACGTAGTGCGCGGTAAAAAGTTTTTAACGGGCGCAATTTACGCGTTTTCGCCTCAAAAAACGATAGATTTTATGGAAAATTACGGATTATCGGTTAAAATTGAGCGTGGAAATCGTGCTTTTCCTACGTCCGACCATGCCAGCGACGTAACAAAAACCTTAGAAAAGGCATGTAAATCGGTAGGGGTTTCTATTCATTTACAAGAAAAAGTTGAAAAAATTATTACTACTATGCCAGATATAATAACTATGTCTGACATAGCTGAACATACTACGCCTGACATAGGTATTATGCCACGCGTAATAAAATTGAAAACAGATAAAACGGAATACGATTGTGATGAGATAATCGTTGCTACGGGCGGGATTAGCTATCCTTCGACGGGTTCAACAGGGGACGGATATCTTTTTGCACAAGACGTTGGGCATACGGTAACCGACTTAAAAACAGGGCTTTGCGGCTTAAATTTACACGGCTCGACGCATATATCCTTGCAAGGTTTGGCGCTTAAAAACGTTACGTTTACCGTTAAAAACGGTAATAAAACGGTTTATGAAGAATTTGGCGAGATGTTATTTACGCATTTTGGTATTTCCGGTCCGATTGTACTCTCGGCATCCTCAATGATTAACCGTTTGCCCTTGGGGCAACTGACGGCGACGGTGGATTTGAAACCTGCGTTGGATGAACAGACGCTAGACAAACGTCTTTTGCGTGATTTTGAAAAGTATAAAAATAAGCAAATTGCCAACGCTTTTGCCGAATTATTGCCCCAAAAACTGATTTCTGCGGTTTTATCAGCGGCGTCGGTTTCCGCAACAAAAGCGGTTAATGCCGTTACCAAAGAGGAACGCGCGCGCCTCATAAAAACGCTAAAAGCGTTTCCCTTAAAAATTCGCAGCTTACGCGGCTTTGAGGAGGCGATTATCACCTCAGGTGGCGTAGAACTTTCCGAAATCAATCCCAAGACTATGGAAAGTAAAAGGGTAAAAGGTTTGCGCTTTTGCGGCGAAGTTTTAGACGTCGACGCGTTTACGGGCGGCTTTAACATGCAAATTGCCTTTGCGACGGGCTATGCGGCAGGCAAAAACATTGATTAAACGAAAAACGGCCAAGTTGTCAACTTTTCTGTGCAAAAAGCTTGACGAAAGGTCGTTTTTTTCGTATAATGATAGAAGAAAAAATGATAATATATCCATCTGGATATAAAAGTGGATAGAAAACGGAGAAATTATGACGGTAATTCGCGGTGCGACGACGATTGCGCAAGATAACCAAACGGAGATTTCCGAGGCGGTAAAAGAGCTGTTAGACGAAGTGTTTTTCGTGAATAATTTGCAAAAGGAAGAGGTAAAATGTTTTATTTTTTCCTTGACGACGGATATTCACTCCTATCATCCCGCAAAGGCAGCGAGGGAGTGCGGTTACGATTTTGCGCCCTTGTTCGCGGCAATCGAGCCGGAAATCGACGGCGGATTAAAACTTTGTATTCGATTGATGTTACTTACGGAGCTCAGCGACGATAGAAAAGTGAAACACGTATATCAAAAGGGGGCAAAAACGTTGCGTAAAGATATATCGGAAATTTTAAATATTGCCTTGGACGGGCCTGCTGGCAGCGGTAAAAGCACGATTGCAAAAGTTCTTGCCCAAGATTACAACATTTTGTACTTAGACACGGGTGCAATGTATCGTGCGTGCGGTTTGAAAGCATTGCGTTTAGGTATTGACACGAAAGATTGCGAAAAAGTGTCGAAAATGTTGCCAACGCTAGACGTTAAGGTGGAATATAAAGACGGAAAACAGCATACGATATTAGACGGCGAAGACGTATCGTTGGCGATTCGTGAAAATGCCGTTTCGATGGCGGCGTCCAACGCTTCCGCGCATCCTGCCGTACGTATGAAGATGGTGGACATGCAACGCGAAATAGCAGGCAATATGTCCTGCGTTCTGGATGGGCGGGATATCGGTTCGACGGTATTGCCCAACGCAAAATATAAATTTTTCATTACTGCGGATAGCAAAGTGCGCGCAATGCGTCGTTTCAAAGAGTTGCAAGCGCGTGGGGAACACGTGGATTTTGAGAAACTTCACGACGAAATCAAAGCGCGTGATAAGCAGGACAGCGAACGAGAATTTTCGCCTTTAATTTGCGCGGACGACGCGATTGTTGTTGATACCTCTGCTATGAGCATTGAAGAAGTTATTGCGACGATTAAAAAACATATTCAATCAAAAATATAACGGAAAATCAGAAAAGCATGGAAGAAAAGAACGAGTGCGCTGGACAGGCTGAAAAGTCTGTAAAACCTGCGGTAAAAAAGAAGAAAAAGAAAGAAAAGAGTATTACGATTAAGGCAAATAAAAAAGGTAGACATATCAGCGTAAAAATGAATATTTTACGGGTATTGTTAATACCGCTTTCCCGTATATTTAGACCTTTTCGTTATTATGGCAATAAAAAGATAAAAGACGGCGCGTTTGTGTACGTTTGTAATCATTATTCCATTTTTGACGCCGTATATCCTGCGTGGACCACGTGGGAAATTTTGCATTTTATCGCCAAGCGCGAAAATTTTGAAACGCCGATTATCGGTAGTTTGGCGCGTAGCGTCAAGGCGATTTGCGCAAATCGTGACGGAAATGACGTTCGGGCAATGCTCGATTCGATGAAATGTTTGAAAAACGGCGAAAAAATTTGTATTTTCCCTGAGGGGACGAGAAATAAAACGGATGAAGATATGTTGCCTTTCCATCACGGGGCGGCAATGCTGTCGATAAAAACGAAAACGCCCATTATCCCGATGGTGATTTATAAACGCCCCCGTTGGTTTAGGATGACGCATATTTTAATCGGTGAGCCGTTGGAATTTAGCGAATATTACGGCAAAAAGATGACGGATGAGGAAATGGCGCAGGTGGACGAACGCTTGCGGGAGCATATGCTAAATATGCGCAAGGAACACGCGGAATTTTTGGCGAATAAGAAGAAAAAGAAGGCGAAATAATGGAGTTTATCATAGCGAAGAGCGGCGGTTTTTGCCACGGGGTAAAACGTGCCGTTGATACCGCGCTTTCCATCGAATCGGAAAACACCTATATTTTCGGGGAGATTATTCACAATGCGATGGTGGTACAAGAAATCTCTAATCGCGGCATCAAGACGGTGGAGCGCTTAGAGGACGTGCCGCAGGGTGCAACCTTGATTATTCGTTCTCACGGGGTTGGTAAGAAAATATACGAAGAATGTGCCGAGCACAATATCAAAGTGGTGGATTGCACCTGTGAATTTGTTCGCCGTACGCAAAAAATCGTACGTGAAGAATACGAGAAAGGAAAAACGATTGTTATCGTTGGGGAAAAGACGCACCCTGAAGTAGTTGGCTTAAACGGGTGGTGTAACAACGAAGCGTATATATTTTCAACGGAAGACGAAGATTTTTCGATTTTACCCGAAAAAGAGTGCTGTGTAGTGGCGCAAACGACCTATTCAAAGGAAAAATTTGAAAAAATTATTAAAAATCTTAATAATATCCGTGGAAAAACAGTTGAAGTTTTTCAAACAATTTGCTATACTACTATAGGACGGCAAAATGAGGCGGACGAAATATCGAAACAATGCGACGCAATGTTGGTTATCGGCGGCTTAAACAGCAGCAACACAAACAAGCTGTACGATATCTGCGCGAAGAATTGTCCCAACGTATTCCGTTTGGCGAGTGCTGCCGATCTCGAATATAAAAAAATCAAAAGATTTAGAAAGGTAGGTATTGTTACGGGTGCAAGCACCCCTAACGCGCAAACTCAGGAGGTTCTATTAAAGATGGAAATGGAAACAGAAGCAAAAGCAACGAGCATGGCAGATGTCGTTGCGAAAATGGACAGTCAACCCCGTTTTAAGAAGGGTCAGTTGATCAAGGCTACGATTTCGTCGGCGGACGATTCGGGTGTTGCAGTATTGCTCCCCCTTGCAAAGAAGGAAGTAATTCTCGACAAAGAAGAAGTAGACTGCGAAGTTTACAATAAGGACGACTTCAATGCGAAACTCGGCGAAGAAATCGAACTTATGGTTGTTGCTGTAAACCCCGTAAAGCTTTCCCAAAAGCAAATCAAAAAATTGAAAGAAGAAGAAGCTGCGATCGCTGAAATTCAGGCTGGTAAAGAATTTGAAGTCGTATGTACCGGCAGCAACAAGGGTGGCTTGACCGCGGAACTCGGTTCTTATACCGTATTTGTACCCGCTCGTGAAATTCGTTCGGGCTACGTAAAAGAACTTGATAAATACGTTGGCAAGAAACTTCGCCTTCGTTTGATCGAGCTCAAAACCGAGAGAAGAAAGGAAATCATTGCTTCTCAACGCGTAATCATCGAAGAAGAAAGAGCGGCGAAAGAAGCTGCAAGAGCTGCTAAGGAAGCAGAATTCTTCGCGTCTATTCACGTTGACGACGTGGTAGAAGGTAAGGTAGAAAGAGTAACGGCTTTCGGCGCGTTCGTTTCCGTAAACGGTTTCGATTGCCTTGCGCATATTTCCGATTTGTCTTGGACGGGCGTTAAGTCTGTTTCCGACGTTTTGGAAATCGGCAAGAAATACGAATTCAAAGTTTTGAAGATTGACGAAGAATCCAAGAAGGTTTCGATTGGTTACAAGCAGTTGCAACCTCAGCCTTGGGACCTTGCTGCTGAAAAGTACATGGAAGGGGATATTATCCACGGTAAAGTTGTACGTATCGTACCCTTCGGTGCGTTTGTAGAAGTTGAAAAAGGTATCGACGGTTTGGTACACGTATCCCAAATTTCGCACGAATTCCTTGAAAATCCTACGACGGCGCTTACTATCGGTCAGGAAATCGACGCTAAGATTTTGAAACTTGATTGCGCTGAAAAGAAGATGACGCTTTCGATTAAAGCGCTTGAACCCAAGCCCGAAGTGGAAAGAAAGCCTCGTGAAGAAAAGGCTGAAGACGGCGAAGTTAAGGAAAAGACCAGAAAGCCCAGAGCGGCGAAACCCGTTGATGAAGTTACCGAATGGAACGAAGGCGGTAACGGCGGCGTATCCATCGCAGATCTTTTGAACAAGAACTCCTAATTGCGACGAATATCAAAAAATAAACGAAAAGCCTGTTTTTAAGTGATTAAAGACAGGCTTTTTTATACAAAAACGTCTTTTCAATGAAAAGGCGTTTTTTTGTTCTACTCTTGTTCTATGCGGACAAGCGCCTGCATACAATAAAACAAATGCTTGATTTTCTTCCCATAGAGATACAGGACGGGCTTTCGCACGTCAACAGTAACTACGTTTACGAGATTCGTTTGCGAGTTGATAAACCGACTACGGTCAATTATAAGGGACGGTATCAATTTTTAGGGGTATACGGCTTGACGGAACGGGCGGATCGGGCAATCCATTGTACAGCGTACGATATCGCAGATTGCGTATATAAAGCGGGCGAATATTCGGTGTATTCGGTTGAAGAACAGCTAAAAAGAGGCTTTATAACCGCCAGAAACGGGGAAAGGCTCGGTTTGGCAGGTACGTACGTATATGAAAAGGGGCAACCGCTTGCTTTGCGGAATTTTACGTCACTTTGTATTCGTATTCCGCATGAAATATACGGTTGTGGGCAGGAAATTTATGAACAATGCTTAAAAAGCGGCATGAAGAATTGTTTGATAGCCTCGCCTCCGGGACTTGGAAAGACGACGATTTTACGGGACCTTGCGCGTATTATCGGTGAAAAAACAAATAAAAATGTGTTGATTTGCGACGAACGTGGCGAAATTTCCTGCGGAGATTGTGGAAAAAGTAGCGATATCTTGAAGTTTGCAGATAAAAATACGGCTTTTGAGGCAGGGATACGGGCGATGCGCCCTGATATCATTATAACGGACGAGCTGTCGCCGACGGACTGTGAAGGGGTAAAAAAAGCGACGGTTGCAGGGGTTGCGGTGCTTGCGTCGGCGCATTTTTCTGATATAGAAAGTATAAAAGAGCCGTTTTTCGGCTTATTTGACTGCTATATCGTCTTAAACGAAAACGAAATCGGGCAAATCAAAGGAATTTACGATCGAGTGGGGAAACAACGTATATGATGCAGAAATTTATCGTTGGTATAGCTTTGGTGGCATTTACAACCTTTTGCGGATACTTTCTTGCTAAAAAATATCGACAAAGAAAGTTATTCTTCAAACAATTATCGGAGTTTAACGAACGGTTTTTAAGTGAGATTGCCTATTATCGTCGCCCGATTAAAGATTTTACGGAAAAATATACGTATAAGGGGGAATTTGACGAGTTATTACAAGATTTTTTTAACGCATTACAGTCGAATGAATCCTTGCAGGTAAATATATTAGATTCCACGAAATACGCCTTTTTAACGGCGGAGGAAAAACGGGTGGTAGAAGATTATTTTCTGATGCTTGGCAAAGGTGACAGTCAATCGCAAAAAGGATATTTTTCTTCGGTAAAAACATCGCTTTCAAAATTGCAATCAGAGTCGGAAATACAGTGTAAACGATATGGGGATTTATACATAAAACTTGGATTTTTATGCGGTTTATTAATATTGATTTTAATGCTTTGATAGGGGATAAAATTCGGTGGATATAACGATACTTTTCAAAATGGCGGCAATCGGGATTATTATTACGATTATTTGCCAGATATTAAAAAAATCCGATCGTGACGATATCGCAACTTTGGTTAGCATTGTCGGATTGGTAATTGTTTTGGCGGTCGTCGTCAATATGATCGGGGACTTATTTGCGCAGATTAACGACGTCTTTCATTTATAGTAAAGGAAAGAAAAAGGGGGCGAAATGTTAGAGGTATCCAAAATAATCGGCGTGGCTTTCATAACGACGTTTGCGTCGGTTTTATTACGCCCGACAAAGCCAGAATTGTCTTTTGCTGTAACGGTTACAGGTGTTATTATTATTTTACTTTTTATTGTAGACGCACTGCAAAATACGTTGGCTGCTTTTACAACGATTGCCGCGGTTACAGGTATTGAAAACGGCCTGTTGAAAGTTTTGATAAAAATTGTGGGCGTAGGATATTTGACTGAGTTCGGCGCGGGAATATTACAAGACTTCGGGGGGAATTCGTTGGCGGACAAGGTGGTGCTTGGGGGTAAAATTACAATCGTGCTTTTATCGTTGCCCGTCTTAGAGGGGCTCATTAATATGGTTAAAGGCTTTTTACAGTTGGTATGATATTGCATCGTAAATTTTGGATAATCAAGGCGCTATTTTTCTTGCTTATTTTTATAAATTTATACATAATCTTTTTCACTTGTTCCCAGATAA
>JAZNXZ010000037.1:0-5448 GCA_045594165.1 Candidatus Scatosoma sp. | reverse complement strand
TTCGTTTGCCAGCGTGGTAAAAAAGGGCAGCAGGGCTTGTTCTACGTCCTCGATACCGCAGCCTTGATCGGTGATTTCGATATGTAAAACACCGCCTACGTTTTCCGTTTCACCCTCGTTCGTACACGTGGGCTGAGCAATACAATGAATGGAAATGACGCCGTTTTTTTGTTTTTGATAGGCGTGTACGATTGCATTTGTCACCGCCTCCGATACCGCCGTTTTTATGTCCGACAGTTCGGAAAGCGACGGATTCAAACAGAGCGCAAACGCTGCCACGGCACTGCGGGCAAAGCTTTCGTTTTCGCTACGCGAAGCAATCTCTAATTTCATATAATTATGCATGATTTCTTCTCCTTAAATTTTCGGCATCAGCGTATATACGCCGCTCATTTGCAAAATTCGGTCGGTCGCCGTAGATGGATTCGTTACGTACACGGGTATCCCGTATCGGGTAAATTTTTTATATCTGCCTATCAAAAAACCGATCCCCGTCGAATCCATAAAAGAAACGTTTTGCAGATCGAACACCGCCCGTTCGCTCCGCATGGCGTAATCGTCCGCGTAACGGTCCGCCGCCTGCCGCGCCCGCGTCGCATTGTGCTGATCAATCTCTCCGTAGAGTTCCATATATAAAATTTTGTCGTTTAGCTGCGCACGTATTTGCATACTCTTTCTCCTTGAAAACACGTAAGTATATTGTAAAAAAGAAACGCGGGAAAATTTTGTCATTTCCCCGTGAAAAAAAATTGTTATTGTCGAAAAGTTTTTTTGCTTTTCTTTCAAAAAATACTTGACATTTTTATACAAATCGTTTATTATAAACAAGCGTTGTGTCTTGACTTGACGTCGAAACAAAACGGGCCTTTAGCTCAGTGGTTAGAGCTGCCGGCTCATAACCGGTTGGTCCGCGGTTCGAATCCGTGAAGGCCCACCAAACACGTTTTATATCATGATGGCCCAGTAGCTCAGTTGGTTAGAGCGCCAGCCTGTCACGCTGGAGGTCGACGGTTCGAGCCCGTTCTGGGTCGCCATCTATATCCCTTTCCTCACGGAAAGGGTTTTCTTTTTTTACAATTTTTCTAGCCGCACATAAAAAAAGTCGGCGCAAGTCTTTACAAACGCGCGATTTCGTGTTATAATATTCCGCGATAAGGCGCGAAAAGCGCGTATAAAAAAGGAGCGACCATGATACATAGCATTGAAAACGAAGTTTTGAAAATCGCCGTCGATACCAAAGGTGCACAACTGATGTCCGTTCTTTCCAAAAAGACGGGCGTGGAATATATCTGGCAAGGCGATCCTGCGTATTGGACGGGCAGAGCATACAACCTCTTCCCCTTTATCGGCAGAATGTACGAGGGCGTTTTTACCTATGACGGCAAGACCTACCCCTCCCGTGCGCACGGTTTGGCAAGATATTACGAATTTACGTTGGAAGAAAAGACGGAAAATTCGCTGACGTTTTTGTTCACGAACAACGAAGAAACCAAAAAAGAATATCCTTTTTCCTTTGCGTTCCGTGTTTCGTTTATCTTAAACGGCAACGCCCTGACAACGAAATATACTGCAACGAACAACGACAACCGCGAGATGTTGTGCGCGTTCGGCGGCCACCCCGGCATTAATATTCCGTTCGGCAAAGGTACGTTTGAAGAATATTATTTGGATTTTGGTAAAAAGACTGACGTGCGCAGACAACTCCTTGGCGAAGGCGATTTGTTCATGGCGGATAAATCCGTCCCCTACGAGTTGGCAGACGGCGTGAAATTGCCCCTTAGACATGACCTTTTCGACCACGACGCAATCATTTTGGAAAATTCTTCGGGCGAAGTTTCGGTGCGTTGCGACAAGGAAAGCCGCTACGTGACCATGAAATACGACGAGTATCCTTTTATCGGATTTTGGCATGCGTGCAGGACGGACGCCCCCTACGTTTGCTTAGAACCGTGGAGCGCGTTGCCTGCAATCGACGGCAAAATCGTAGAACTGGAAAACAAACCGCACATGATTAAAATTACGCCGAATAACAGCGCAAGCAAATTGTTCACTTTAGAGTTTCACGAATAAATTTTTGCATAGGAAAAGCCCTGCCTTTTTGGCAGGGCTTTTTTTGATTTTAGAAGTATCTGTCCCCGACGATGACGGGGGTAATTTTGTCTTTGTTAATCACGAGATAGCAATAACTACCGCCCTTACCGACGGGATAGCGGAGCGAGCCGGGATTGACGAGGTTTACGCCGGCGATTTCGTCAATCATCGCGATATGGGTATGCCCGTACAGCGCAAGATCGCAACCGCGACGCTTTGCCTCCGCCGCAAGCCTTTCTCTGCCGTCTTTCACACCGTACTTGTGTCCGTGGGTATAGAAAATTTTGACCTGTTCAATCTCTAATTCCCCCTCTTGGGGCAAGGGCGAGAAAAAGTCGCAATTTCCGCCGACAGAGTACACTTTATCGGGATACAAACTGCGTGTTTCACGCATATCCCCAGCACCGTCGCCGAGATGTATTACGCAATCGTTTTCGGCAATCAGTGGCAACAAATCGGCTACCGCTTTCGCGTTGCCGTGGGTGTCGGAAAGAATAATCAGCCGTTTCATTTTTTCTCTTCCGCTTGCCAGAGTTTTAACATCGCTTGCAAACCGCGGAAACGATGGGACACGGCGTTCTTTTCTTCGGCGGTCGCCAGTCCAAACGATTTTTTCAAATCGTCGCTTTCGAAAATGCAATCGTAGCCAAAGCCCCCGTCACCCTGTTCTTCATACAAAACTTTTCCGTACGTTCTGCCCTCGGCAACGAGTTCTTTGCCGTCGGGATATACGAGCGCGATCGCACTGATAAAGTACGCCGTACGGTCGGTGACGTTTTCCATGTTTTTCAAAAGCAAATCACGGTTTTTCTTATCAGAACCGTGTTCGCCTGCATAGCGCGCGCTGTAAATCCCAGGCGCGCCGCCAAGTGCCTCCACGCAAAGACCGCTGTCGTCGGCAAGCGCAATGCAGCCTAAGGCTTTTGCCGCGGCACGGGCTTTGATGAGCGCGTTTTCCGCAAAAGTTTCGCCCGTTTCTTCCACGTCTTCCGCAAAACCCATTCGTTTTTGCGAAACCACCTCAAAATCGGTGAAGATTTCCGCAATTTCACGAAGTTTATGCATATTGCCCGTCGCTACGACAAGGCGTTTTTTCGTCGTTTGATTTTCGTTTGCTTGCATACCTGCCCCCTACGTTCCGTTGTTTCTACTCCTTCTTTACAAAAGCTCCGCCTGAAAACGCGAGCTAAATTCTTTGGCGTTGAGATAGGAAAGCTCACCGTCCAAATCAAAGCGCAAACGTTTTGCCACCAAGCATTGCCGCGCCGCTTTTAGTTCCTTGTTCTTTGCAGTATTTCCGTATTTCATATCCCCGACGATCGGACAACCGATATGCGCCAAATGCGCACGGATTTGATGCGTTTTGCCCGTATGCAGCGTCACCTCTACTTTCGTAAAGTCGTCCGTTGTATCGATAACGCGGTATTCCGTGACAATTTTTTCCGCACCCACCATCGGTTTGTCAAAAACCCGTACGAGCGCCCTATCCCCATCCTTTTTCAAATACGCCGTCAACACGTCGTTTTGTTTTTGAAACAGCCCCAAACAAAGGGCGTGATACCGCTTTTCCACACGCTTTTGCTTGAACGCAGCAAGCAACGCTTTTTCCGCGCGCGGATGTAAAGCAAACGCCATCAAGCCTTTCGTATTTCGGTCCAAACGGTGGATAAAATAGCACTCTTGTTCTCTTGCCAACGCGGCATACACCGCCTCGGAATTGACGCCGCTTTCCTTGTCGATAATCAGTACGTTTTCGTCCTTATATACGGGATAAAAAGCCGCTTTGTCCGCTTGTTTTGCGGTAAGATAATAACAGACGGTATCCCCTGCCTGCAAAGGCACGTCCGTACCAACGCGTACCCCATTGACGCGAATATCTTTATTTTTTAATAGAGCGCTCCAAAAAAACGACGCCTGCGCGTAATTATTTTCGGTGAATGCTTTTAACGTCTGCACTTTGTCCGATACAAGCTGTAACATATTGGCTCTCCTTCCTCTATTATTATAATGAATAAAGCACAAAAAGGCAAGCGAAAAGGACGGCGTTATCACCGTCCTTTCTTTTTACCGATTATTTACGGTTCTTTTTATTTTTCTTTTTTGCATTTTCTTCGTCCGCCGCCGTTTCTACTTCTTCCAAAGTTTCTTCGGAGGGTTTCACCAAAAGGAGAATGATAATCATTACGAACATAACACCGGCAACCGCAAACAGTACAACCGACGTAATATTGTCCTTGATCCATTTCGTCTTGAGAAGATGCGTGTATTCTTCCTCTTCAATTTCGATGACCTTGTACGCCATTACACGCTGCGTTGCCAAATCTTTTTCGTAATAGTCCGCCAAAATGAGATAATTGCAATTTTCCACAGCTTCAAACGTTTTGCTGGACGAATTCCACTTAAACTTGTTGGTTGCCCATTCTACGTCTTCTTCCGTGATCGTGCTGTCGTATTCGTCAATGCGAACGAAACAAGACTTGATTTTTTCAATCGCCGCAGTATCCTCCGTCGAAACGCCGACCTTGCTAGCAAGTTTCTTTGCGTAGATAGTCAAATAGAAATCGAAATATTCACCTTTTGCAGGGATATTGCCTGCCTTGAATTGCGCATCGATATCCGTTTTCAAGCTTGCGTACGTAATACCGCTCATAAGGCTCAGCGTCAACTGAGGTTTACCTGCTTCAATCGTACTGTTATACGCGCTCAAGTCTACCTTATACAACGCGTACGCACTCTGTTTGTTTACCATACCTACAACGGTAGGATCGCTGTAACCGGTAAATTTGCCGTTGTATTCGACGTCGTCCTTTCTCTTAGTCGTCGTATCGCTGTCATTTTTAATAGATACGCCCTTTCTTTCAATCACGTACGAGAACGTAGGAATTTCTTCGATTTCCCAAATATTCGTCGCATTGACCTTTACCAACTCGCCGTCGAGATAGTATTCCATACCGTTGCCGGCAGCGTCCGTCGCATATACCTTAAACTCGTAATACCCTTCGTCCGTCGTCGAAAGTCGAAGCCCGTTGTAGCTGAGCGGCGACGTACTCTTACCCGTCGACGAGGAAGGCGATTTGTAACAAATCACAAACTTCAAATTGCGATAACCATTGTTGTCGCCAATGAGCCAAGACAACGACGGATAGTAGATATACGAGTTACTACCTGCGCTTGCCTCTTGCGCCGCTTTTTCAAGAGCACTCTGGTACGCTTTGATTTCATCGTCAAGTGCCGCTTGGTTCGTAATCACGTTGATGCCTTCACCGTTTTCGTCTTCACCGAGCGTAATGTACGTATAGAACGCACCATCGTTTTTCTTATTCAGGTGAATACATGAAACATTTTCTTCACCAACGG
>JAZNXZ010000036.1:0-3260 GCA_045594165.1 Candidatus Scatosoma sp. | reverse complement strand
CGCATCACCGAATACGACGTTTCCGAAAAGAATTTCGTTCTTTGCATGAAAGGTATCGAAGTTTCGACGGGTTGCAGATTGTCGCAGGTTTTGACGGAAAGCGGTATCGATTCGCAGAAAATCGCGGCATGGGTAGGCCCGGGGCATATTCAAGCGTTTACCGCAGGGATCCCGAACTGTATGGTAATCGATTCGGCAAACCCCGAACTCAAAGTTCGTCTTGCAAACGAGTTTAAGAGCGATTTGATTCGTTTCTATTACGGCGAAGATTTGATTGGGACGGAGCTTGGCGCGGCGGCGAAAAACGTTATGGGTATCGTAGCCGGCGTTTTGGACGGTTGCGGTTACGTGGCGCTCAAAGGTTCGCTGATGACGCGCGGCGCGCGCGAAGTGGCGCGTTTGATAAAGGCAATGGGCGGTAACGAATTGTCGGCGTACGGTTTGGCGCATTTAGGCGATTACGAGGCGACGCTGTTTAGCGAATTTTCGCACAACCGTAAATACGGCGAAATGTTGGTGCAGGACGCAAAATTTGATAAATTGGCGGAAGGTGTACCGACGGCGGCGGCAATGAAAGCGCTCGGTGAAAAATACGGCGTAGATTTGCCGATTACCAACGCGGTGTACGAAATTTGTTACGGTGAAAGTGACGAACCGTATCGTCAGCGTTGCATGAAAGTATTGGCAAAACTGTTTGAGCGTGATACGAAATCGGAATTTTATTCCTAAGACAAGTCAATAAATAGGATTACCCCCTGACGGAAAACGTCAGGGGGATTTTTGCATAAAAAGGAAAAGAAAACGCAAACTGTTTGCATGTGGAAAATTAAAATATTCGACGGTAACGGAAAAAGCCGTGATGAAAGGGAAACTTGCTTTCCAAACATACATGAAATCGATAAAGGGACGGGGACGGTACGCAATGACGGGTAAAAATAAGAAAAATGAAAACAAAAATTATATCGAATACGTACACTCGTTTGACCCGCCGACGCAGCATTTTAAGAACTGTTTTCGGGCGTTTTTGGTCGGGGGATTGATTTGTTGCGTGGGGCAGCTTTTTCGTGTGGTCTTAGAACAGACGACGGAACTTAGCGGGGACGAGCTTGCCTCGGCGGTTAGCGTTTTGCTTATTTTTGCAGGCACTTTGTTGACGGGGTTGGGGGTGTACGATAGGATAGGCAGAAACGCAGGCGCGGGGTCTATCGTACCGATTACGGGTTTTGCCAACAGCGTAGCCTCGCCCGCAATCGAGTTCAAAACGGAAGGCTTGGTGTACGGGCTTGCGGCGAAAATGTTTACCGTGGCAGGGCCGATTATCGTGTACGGTGTTTTGGCTGGCGCTGCGGTCGGGATTATCTATCTGTTTTTATAAAATGATAGGGGACGGTATCAAACGAAATGCAAACGATTACATTTGAAAACAAACCGAAAATCATTGCAACAGGCACGATTGCAGGACCGAAAGAGAGCGCTAGCGTCGTTGGGAAATACGTGGACAAAACGTTGACGGACGACACGTTTGGGGAGAATACCTATGAAAAGGCGGAGTGTAAAATGCTGTCGTACGCCATTTCTCGCACGATTGAAAACGCGGGCGCAAAAGAAACGGACGTCGATTTGCTGATTTCAGGGGATTTGCTAAACCAGATTATATCCGCCTCCTTTGCCGCCCGTGATTTTGAAACGCCTTTTTTGGGGGTATACAGCGCTTGTTCAACCATGACGGAAAGCATGGCGGTAGGCGCGGCGTTCGTCAATGCGGGCTATTATAAAAGAGTGGTGGCGGCTACGGGCAGTCATTTTTCTTCGGCGGAGCGACAATACCGTTATCCGTTGGAACTTGGCAATACCCGCCCTCCGCAATCGCAATGGACGGTAACGGGCGCGGGCGGTGCGTTTATTGCGGACAAGTGTCCCAAAGGAGAGAAAAACTGTCCGTCTATCACCGCCGCCACGTTTGGCAGAGTTGTCGATTTTGGGATTACGGACGTCAACAATATGGGTGCGGCAATGGCACCTGCCGCCGCCCATACCATTTTGACGCATCTGCGGGAAACGGGGCGTACCGTGTCCGATTACGACCTGATTTTAACGGGGGATTTGGGCGCACTCGGCAGCCGAATTTTGAAAGACTTGACTTGGGAAAAGGGGGTGGATATACAGCCCAACCACGTGGACTGCGGCGAGATTATTTACAACGTTTTAGAGGACGAATTTCAAGGCGGGAGCGGCGCAGGTTGTAGCGCGGTCGTGTTCAACGCTTACGTCTATCAAAAACTGAAAAAGCGGGAAATCAACCGCGTGCTGTTTGCGGCGACGGGTGCGCTCCTTTCCACGGTGTCTAGCGGTCAGGGTGAAAGTATCCCTTGTATCTGTCATGCCGTCAGTATTGAAAACGTATAAAACTGAAAAAACGGGTAAGATTTACGCCGATTGCGAAAAGGCAGTCGGCGTAGTTTTATTTTTTCGTGGGAAACGCAATAAAAAAATTAAAAAAGCTATTGACATTACGGGTGGGAAAGTATATAATTTTGGTAATACAAAATATTCATTTTGTATATGTACTTTCCCACAAAAAAATGTTATACTTAAAAAAACGCCATATTTGGCGAGGGAAAGGTGGAATTATGAAAAAGATTGTTGTTTTAGGTTGTGAAAATTCACATGCGAATGCGTTTTTGGGTTTTATCCGTGACGATAAACGTTTTGCCGACGTCGAGGTCATCGGTGTTTACAGCGACGAAAAGGACGCCATGGAAAAGGTGGCGAAAGAGTTTAACGTGCCGACGATGGAAAATTACGATGATGCAGTCGGCAAAGTGGACGGTGTAGTCATTACCGCACGTCACGGCGATAACCATTATAAATATGCCGCGCCCTATATTCCGTCGGGTGTGCCTATGTTTATCGACAAACCGATTACGGTTTCCGAAAGCGACGCGGTTGCGCTCGCTAAGGCGTTGAAAGAAAACGGCGTAGCGGTTACGGGCGGTTCGTCCTGCCGTTACGACAAGACGGTGCTTGTGCTCAAAGCCGATGCAGAAAATAAGGTTGACGGCGACACGGTTGGGGGGTTCGTAGCTTGTCCGCTCAGTTCCAAGATGGGTTACGGTGGATTTTATTTCTATTCGCAACACCTCGTCGAGGTCGTTTGCGATATTTTCGGACGTTTCCCCAAATCGGTACAGGCGTTCGTTTCGGGCGAGAATATAAACGTCGTGTTCCGCTATGAAAATTACGACGTCAACGGCACGTTT
>JAZNXZ010000035.1:0-4789 GCA_045594165.1 Candidatus Scatosoma sp. | reverse complement strand
GCGGAAAGCTTTTCCGATTATCGCATGAGCGAGGACGTAAAGGAAGAATGCGCGGCGAAAATCACGGGTAAAGTCGTTGCAGGGGAAACCAAAGACGGCAGCAAACGTTACGAGGTACAAATTCACGGTATCGAACTACTTTCCCACCCTGCGGAAATTCCGCCCGTCGTTATCACGAAAAAACAGGTGAATTGCGACCTTTCGACCAAGCTCGATTATCGTCCCGTTACCTTGCGTAACCCCAAAGAACGTGCGATTTTCAAATTGCAAGAGGGGATTCAGCGCGGTTTCCGCGAATATTTGTCGGCGCAGGGCTTTACTGAAATCCATTCGCCGAAAATTAACTTTGCCGGTGCGGAGGGCGGCACCAACGTGTTCAAGCTCGACTACTTTGGCAAGCAGGTATATTTGGCGCAATCGCCCCAGCTTTACAAGCAAGCGATGGTAGCGGTATACGAACGCGTATTCGAAATCGCGCCCGTATTCCGTGCGGAACACCACGACACCAGCCGCCACCTCAACGAATACATTTCCATGGACTTCGAAATGGGCTTTATCGACAGCTTTGAAGATATCATGAACATGGAGGCTGGCGTTCTCAAATATATCATGAACCTTTTGAGAACGGAATACAAAAACGAAGTAGATCTCTTGCATATCGAAATTCCCGAAATCAAGGAAATTCCCGTACTCAAATTTATGGAAGCGAAAGAGATCATCATGAAGAAATTCAAATACCAGCCTACGGACATGAAGGACTTCGACCCTGAAGAAGAACAAATCCTTGGCAAGTATGCGAAAAAGCAGTTTAATTCCGACTTTATTTTCATTACCCATTATCCGTCCAAAAAGCGTCCTTTCTATACGATGGACGATCCCGAGGATCCCGAATATACCTTGTCTTTCGACCTGTTGTTCAGGGGCTTGGAAATCACGTCGGGCGGTCAGCGTGTACACGATTACGCGCAGCAGGTTGCAAAGATGGAAAAACTCGGCATGAACCCCGAAGAATTCGCTACCTATCTCATGTTGCATAAATACGGCGCGCCTCCTCACGGCGGTTTGGGCTTGGGCTTGGAAAGACTGACGATGCACTTGCTCGGCGCGAAGAACGTCCGCGAAGCGACCATGTTCCCTCGCGATATTAACCGTGTTTCGCCGTAATAAGAACAGAACACAGAAAGGAGATAAACGTATGTGGAATGGAAAGAAAAAGGCGGTGACGTTCAGCTTTGACGACGGCGTTACGCAGGATATCCGCTTGGTGGAAATTTTGAATAAGTACGGGTTAAAGTGTACGTTCAATATCAATTCGGGGTTGCTTGGTTTGCCCAATCGCTTGGAGCGTCTTAAAGTTAACCACACGAAAATCAAGGCGAGCGAGGTCAAAGACCTTTACGCAGGACACGAAGTAGCCGTGCATAGTCTTACGCATCCCACGCTCGTGGGCTTGGACGAAGAAACGATTATTCGCCAAGTAGAAGAAGATAGAAAAGCACTCGAGGAGCTTTGCGGTTATCCCATCGTAGGCATGGCGTATCCCAACGGTCCTAACGACGATTTCGTGGCGGGGGTTATCCAAAATAATTCGCCCATTAAGTATTCCCGTACGACGACTGCCACCCATTCGTTCAAAGTGCAAAAGGAAAATCTGTTGCGCTACAACCCTACGGTACATTACATAGAAGATTGTTTGGAAGAGCTTGTGGACAAATTCTTGGCGAGCGAATCGGAAGAAGAGCAACTTTTGTATATTTGGGGACACAGCTACGAAATGGACGCAGGGTTGATTACGTGGGAAAAGTTTGAAGAGATTTGTCAAAAACTGGCAAACCGCGACGATATTTTCTACGGCACGAACAAAGAAGTTTTGCTTTGAAGGGTGTGGCTGACAGCGAAAATACCCCTAAAAACGCTTTACAAACGCAAAAAAATGCGTTATAATGATACACAAGTGAATAAGATAAAGCGATTGAACGAGGACACGTCTTTTGTGACAAACTCCGCAAAGAGATAATCCGTTTTGGTGTAAGGATGAAGGAGAACGCAGAGGATATCACCGCGTAAGCTGATTGGGCGAAAGGAAACGAGTAGCTTGGTACGGAGTTGCCGTCCGTTATCACGGGCAACGAATGATGGTTCGTTTTGGTGGTTTGTTGACCTGTTTTTACGGTCGTTGTGTTTTTCCAAAGCGCAACGACTTTTATTTTTCGAAAAACACTCCAAAGGAGAAAAATATTATGTCTATGTACAAGAAAGTGGATACGTCCTTGAACTTCGTAGAACGCGAAAAAGAGATCGTGGAATACTGGAACGAGAAAAAAGTCTTTGAAAAGAGTATGAAAGCGACGGAGGGGAAAGAGGAATTTTCTTTCTACGATGGTCCGCCTACGGCGAACGGTAAACCGCATATCGGGCACATTTTAACGCGCGTTATGAAGGATATCGTACCCCGTTATAAGACCATGAAAGGCAATCACGTCTTGCGTAAAGCAGGCTGGGATACCCATGGGCTTCCCGTCGAACTCGAAGTGGAAAAGAAACTGGGGTTAGAAAGCAAAACGGGGATTGAAAGCTACGGTATTGAGCCGTTTATTATGCAATGCAAACAATCCGTTTGGCAGTATTCTAACGAGTGGAAAAAAATGTCCGACCGCGTTGGGTATTGGTGCGACATGGACAACCCGTACGTTACCTATCACGACGATTATATCGAATCGGAGTGGTGGGCGCTCAAAGAAATCCACAAAAAGGGATTGTTGTATAAAGGACACAAAATCGTGCCTTATTGCCCCCGCTGCGGGACGGCGCTCTCTTCGCACGAAGTTGCGCAGGGCTACAAGGACGTTAAACAGCTGACGGCGTTTGTAAAATTCCGTGTAAAGGATGCGGAAAACACCTATATTTTGGCATGGACGACGACGCCCTGGACGTTGCCCTCCAACGTCGCGCTTTGTATGAACCCCGAATTCGACTACGTCATGGTCGAAATGGAAGAGAGCGGCGAAAAATATATCTTGGCAGAGGGGTTGCTTAAATCGGTGCTCGGCGAAGAGGGGTACACCGTACTTTCGACGAAGAAAGGTAGCGAGTACGAATATACCGAATACGAACCTCTGTATCCCTTTGGTAAAGAAAAATTCAACTATCGCGAAAAAGCGCATTACGTTACGTGCGATAACTACGTTACTCTGTCGGACGGTACGGGCGTCGTACACATTGCGCCTGCGTTCGGTGAGGACGACTATAAGGTCGGCAAACGTTACAATTTGCCCGTCGTACAGTTGATTACGGAAGAGGGGAAATTCCCCGCAGGCTGCGGCGAGTTTACGGGCGTCGGCGCACAAGCGGCTGACCCTGCTATCGTCAAAGAACTCAAATCCCGCGGTTTGCTGTTAAAGACGATGGAATTCATGCACAACTATCCGTTCTGTTGGCGTTGCGATACGCCGCTCATCTATTACGCTCGTTCGAGCTGGTTTATCAAGGTAACGGCTATTAAAGACCGTTTGATTGAAACCAACCGCTCGGTAAACTGGATGCCCGACACGATTAAAGAAGGTCGTATGGGCAACTTCTTGGAAAACGTAATCGATTGGGGTTTGTCGCGCGACCGTTACTGGGGGACGCCCCTGCCCGTATGGGTATGTCCCGACTGCGGCGAAATCGAAGTTATGGGTTCTCGCGAAGAGCTTGTGGAAAAGTGCGGCGCGCCCAAGGATATCGAATTGCACAGACCGTACTTGGACGACCTTACTTGCACTTGCGGTAAGTGCGGCGGCAAGATGCGCCGTACGCCCGAAGTTATCGACTGTTGGTTTGACTCCGGGTCTATGCCCTTCGCGCAGTACCATTACCCGTTTGAAAACAAAGACTTGTTCGAACAGACTTTCCCGGCGGATTTCATTTCCGAGGCAGTAGACCAGACGCGTGGTTGGTTCTATACGTTGCTCGTAATTTCGACGTTGCTTTTCGATAAAGCGCCGTTTAGAAATTGTATCGTACTTGGACACGTAAACGACAAAAACGGTATTAAGATGTCCAAACACAAGGGCAACGTTGTAGACCCTTGGTCGGTTTTGGATAAGCAGGGCGCAGACGCAGTACGTTGGTATTTCTACACGTCGTCCGCACCTTGGTTGCCGTCCCGTTTCTATCCCGAGGCGGTCAGCGAGGCGCAGAGAAAATACATGGGTACGCTTTGGAATACCTATGCGTTCTTCTGCTTGTATGCGGATATCGACGGTTATAACCCCGCGGAATACGATTTGAAAAAATGTAAACTTTCACTTATGGACAAATGGATTTTGTCCAAGCTGAACACCCTGATTGATACGGTGGATAAACAACTTGCCGTATATAATATTACGGATAGCGCGCGCGCGTTACAGGATTTTGCGGATATTTTGTCCAACTGGTACGTTCGCCGTGGTAGAGACAGATATTGGGGTAGCGAAATGACGGAGGATAAAGCGGCGGCGTATACCACGCTTTGGTACGTGTTGACGACGTTTGCAAAGATTACCGCTCCCTATACGCCGTTCATTGCAGAGCAGATGTATCTCAACCTCGTGCCTGCGTTCTTTAAGGACGCGCCCGAATCGGTACACCTTTGCGATTTCCCCGTATGCGATATGACGATGGTGGGCGAAGAACTTGAAAAGGGTATGGATACCGTTTTGGATATCGTAAACTTGGGACGTGCGGCTCGTAACGCGGGCAACGTGAAAAACCGTCAGCCCCTTTCCGAAATGTTCGTCGTTACCGCTCGCGCAGGCGAACTGTCCGA
>JAZNXZ010000034.1:0-6643 GCA_045594165.1 Candidatus Scatosoma sp. | reverse complement strand
TGCAATCGAAAGTCGGCATGGGCGACGGTTTGTCGATTATTATTTCCGACTTTTTGACGGACAACAACTACGAGGACGCGATTGACTATTTGGTGGATAAAAAGCGCGACGTATTGTGTTTGCAGGTGCTTTCCGGGGACGAACTTAACCCTAAACTTCGCGGTAAATCACACTTGTTCGATTCCGAGAACATGGAAAAGGAATACCGCAAAAATATAACCAAAGAAATTGCGCGCGCATATAAAGCGGCTTTGGAGTATGCGACGGGTAGAATCAGAAATTACTGTTTTTCTCGCGGAGCAAAATATTTACTTGTGTCGGCGGACGACGAGATTTCAAAAATATTCTTTGAAAACTTACCAGATATGGGAGTCTTAAAGTGAGGTTTGTATATCCTATGGGTTTATGGGGGTTGATCGGGATTCCGATTTTAATTCTCATATACATCATCAAAAATAAATATACCGAGCAGACCGTATCTTCTACGTATCTGTGGACGCTGAGCGAGCGTTTTGTAAAACGCAGAAATCCGTTGACGATGATCACGGGATTGATTGCGTTAATTTTACAGATTTTAGCGGTGGCGGCAATATCGCTTGCCATTGCGCATCCGGTATTTACGTTAAAAGACGCGGCGCGACAGTATTATTTCATCTTGGATAAGTCGGGCAGTATGTCGGCGCAATCCGGCGGCTCTTCTTTGTTCGACCAGGGCAAAGGGCGTATCCACGACATCATCAAGGATTCGGCAAACGGTAGTACGTATACCATCGTTTGCGTTGGCGATACCTATGAAGTTGTATGCGACAGCCATGACGATAAAGAAGAGACGTTGCAAATGCTTACCGAAGTGCAGGTAGGCGGCGGCGAAGCAGCTATGGACGAGGCTTTGCTCGGCGCACAGGACGCGTTTGCGAAAAACAGCGGCTTGGATATGTATCTGTTCACGGATAAGGCGTATACGACCGTGGAAAACATTCAACTCGTACACTTGGCTAACACGGAAGAAAACTACGCCATTTCCGATTTTACGTACGAAAACAACGGGGACGAAATGGTCTTAAACGCCAACGTATTATCCTATGAAAGCGATAAAGAAATAACGTTGGAATTTTACAAAAACGGAGAGCAAACGGCGTTTTCTACGCAAACCGTATCCCTTGTAAAAGGGGAAAAGACGCCCGTTACGCCCGTTACGTTCAGCGGAGAATTCCGTATGGTTGAGGCTGTAATTTTGGACGAGGACGGACAAAAACTCGACAATAACAGCGTGATTTTTAGCAAAGAGAGTCAAACGGGATACCGCGTACTGCTCGTGAGCGATCAGCCGTTCTTCTTAGAGTCGGCGTTGCGTGTAGCGGGAACGGCGACGGTAGAAACGGTTGAAACGGAAAATTATATTACGAGAAGCGGCTACGATTTGTATATTTTCGACAGCTTTAATCCTAAAACAATGCCCAGAGACGGGGCGGTATGGCTGATTAATTTGGACGGAAATTTGGCGCAATCGGGATTTAGCGTATACGGCGAAAACGAGATAAAGGACGGCGGACAGCTGAAACTTTCTACCTCTACGGCTGCGCTCGTACAAACGTTGACACAAGGTCTTCGTGACACGACGATATATATCGACAGTTATCAAAAATACGGCGCGTTTCAGTATAACAGCGGATTCCAAACCCTGTATACGTATAACCAATCGCCTATGATTTTTATCGGTAAAAACGGGTATGGCAATCGCGAAGTCGTCTTTGCGTTCGATTTGCACAAGGCGAACTTCCCTTTGACGTACGATTACACGGTGCTGATCCGTAACATTTTGAATTATTCTTTCCCGAAAGTTTTAGATAAACATATGTATGATTGCGGCGAAATGCTTTTGATGAACGTATCGCCCGATTGTGAAAATATTGAAATTACTAGTCCTTCGGGTGAAAAAGAATTAAAAACGTTGAATACGATAGATAACTATTGTCTTACGGAAGTAGGCGTATATACGATCAAAACGAACGCAAAAAGCGGCTCTAAAACGTATAACGTATACGCGCAACTTCCCGAAGTAGAACGCGCTCCGTTACAAACGGGAGAAGAGTTCTGTATTAAAGGCGAGGCGACGGACGGAAGAAAAGACGGCAAATACGATAAATTGATATTGATATTTGTATTGCTTTCCGTGATGTTTATCGCTGATTGGGTGGTGTATTGCTATGACAAATATCAGCTTCGATAATCCGTATCTTTTATTCATAGCAATTCCGTTACTTGCGCTCGTACTTATTCCGTTTATCATTGCGTTCCGAAAGCAGAACGTCGATAAACATGCGATCACATCGCTGATCTTGCATATTCTTATGATTGTATGCGTAACGTTGGCGGCGGCAGGATTGTCTGCAACGCGTATCGTGACGGAAACAAACGTGTACGTGGTGGCGGACGTATCCTATTCTTCTCACTTAAATTTTGATGAAGTGGACGGATACATATCTAAAGTACAAGAAAAACTGCCTAATAATTCGCAAATGGGCGTCGTGTGTTTCGGTAAAAACGCTGTGGTGCATAACGCATTGGGCGAAGATATTACTTCGGTGTCGGAAGCGGTGGTGGATAATCGCGAAACAGATATTTTCGGTGCGCTTACCTATACGGCGGATTTGTTTGAAGAGAACGTAATCAAGCACATTGTTTTGATTACCGACGGAAACCAAACGAACGGTGCAGGCGAAAACGAGCTGTACGAAACGATTGCCACGCTCAAACAAAAAGGGATTTACGTAAATGCAATTTTCGTGGATGCAACGTTGCCTGCCGAGGCGGTAGAAATCCAGCTCAACGGCGTGGAATACGTAGAATCTACCTATTTAGGTCAAGGATCGGAAGCGATTGCGTACGTTCAATCGAACACGGCGACGACGGCGATTATCAACTTGGAAAAAGACGGTGAAATCATAGACACGAAGACGGTGGATTTGACACCCGGCGAAAATGATTTTACATTTACGTTGGACACGTCGGTTGCGTCAGGTGAAAAGCCGTTTGAGTATACGTTGAAGGTTTCCGATGAAAACGACGATCTTTTGGATAACAACAGTTATTCGTTTACGCAAACGGTAACGGCTACACGAAAAGTGCTTGTTATCACGTCAGAAAGCGCAAGCGCAAAGAATGCAGAAGAACTGTATGCTGCCGACGATATCGAATTAGACGTTCGCGAATACACCAGCTCTATGGAGAAACGTGGGCAGAAGTTAAAAGTGCCTACGACGATAGAGGAACTTTGCAAGTACGACCAAATTATTTTATCGGACATCAATATTCCCGAACAGGTGGAGGGGTATACGCAATTTATTAACAATCTAAACGTAGCGGTATCTATCTACGGTAAAAGCTTGTTGACGTTTGGCGATTTGCAGTTACAATCCAAAACGGGTTCGGTAGAAGACCTTATTAATCTTGAAAACATGTTGCCCGTGCAATACGGTGTCCGCGACGAAGACGCAACGCTGTTCGGTATCGTTATCGACGTATCGCGCAGTATGAACAGCGCGGAAAAAATGCAAACGGCAAAAAATGCGGCGATATTCCTGATTGAGCAACTTGAACCCCAAGACGGTATTATTATCGTGTCGTATTCGGCTGCTGGCGAATTGGTTATGGGCATGCGTAAAGCCACGGAAACGGGGAAAGAGGCAGCACGAGAAGCAATCAACGCCCTCAAACCCATCCAAGGTACTTACGTTACAGGCGGTTTGGAGCGTATGCGCCTTGAAATGAGCTCGTATCCCGAGTATACAAATAAGCAAGTCCTTCTAATCGGTGACAGTACGAGTGCGTCTGCAAAAGATGAAGTTACGGCTGCGGCAAACAAAGCGAAACAAATGAATGCGGAAGGGATTCGTGTGTCTACGCTCAATATTAATAATAAGTACACCCTTGATAAAAAAGGTAACAAAGTACAAGTAGACGAAGGCGGTTACAACGACATTAAAAAGGCGGGCAAAGGCAAGGCTTATGGCGGGCTTGATTGGAGCGCGATTAAGGGCGTATTAGAAGAAGAGGCTGTGGAAAATCTCATGGGTACGCTCGTGCAGGCTACCAAGACCGTAGACGTTCAGCTTGCAACCGACGCTGTGTTAAACGGTATCAGTTCTTTCAAACAAATTAAAGGTTATATTCGCGGTAAAGCAAAAGGTGACGCCGTTATAGTTTTGACGGTAGATCACGAAAGTTCAGACGGAGCAAAAACCAAAGTGCCCCTGTACTCGTATCGCAATTGCGGCAAAGGGAAGGTGGCTTCTTTTAGCAGTAAAATGGCCGGTACTTGGGTGAACGAATTCCTGGACAAGAAAGGCGATCGGGCAGGGATGCAACTCTTTTATAATATGTTAATAGAGAATACACCGACCGAACGTATCGACATACCTTGCTTGTACACGATTACACCGGATACGAATACGACGGTGGAAGTAATCCCGAACGATATTCGAAAAGCAACGACGGTCGAGGTAAAAATTACCACGCCCAGCGGTCAAGAAGAATTTCACACGTTGCATTTTAACGGAGCTCGTCACGTCGGCTCGATTGAGACGTTAGAAACCGGCAAATACGACCTAGAAATATCCTATCTTAACGATGGTGAAGTACAAACCATAAACACGACGTTTATGATTCCCTACGTTAAAGAACACGACCGTTTTGTGGGGTACAGCGCAGGATTATTGTACGACTTGGTAGACGAAAGAGGTATTGTCAGCTGGGACGGCGAAGATATCCGCTTTGATGCAAACGAAGATGAAATTGAAACGTACGTTTACAGTTTTGTCGTACCTTTCATGATTGCATGCGTAGCGTTGTTTGTCGTGGACGTATTTGTTCGTAAAATTCGTTGGAGTGATATTAAGAGTTTGTTTGTTCGCACGAACAAACACTCGAAGAAAGGAGGTAAACGATGAAAAAAATAATCGGTTTACTTCTTAGTATGGTACTTTCGTTCACGGCATTTTGTTCTTGCGCCGTACCGTCGGAGGAAGACAGCAGCAAAAGTTCCGGTTCGGAAATAAGTGAATCTAATACGGACAGTTCGGACAACAGCGAAAGCGAAGTTGTTGAGACGGAATATAAAGTATCCCTTGCTTGCGAGGGGAACAAGTTTATCCCCAACGAACCTATGTACGCAGAGTGGACGGGGATTTCGGAAATGGGGGATATTACCAGTTTCCAAACGGCGGCTTTTGATGAAAACGGCGAGGCGAGTATCCGCGGTTTAGACGGCGAATACCATGTTACTTTGAGCAATCTGCCCGAAGGATATACGTATAATCCCAATATATACGTAACGTCGGGAAATAACCCCGAGATTACGATTGAATTGTATCCAATTATCCAAACCGCACAAAAGGGTACGGATTTTTATGACGACGTTATTTCCATTCGAAGCGAAGGGGCATACCGCGTAACGCTTGAAAAATTATATCCTGCGACAGAGGGTGTGTATTTTCAATTCCATATCCCGAGAGACGGCGGTGTGTACAGCGTGCAATCTATCGTGGACGTAATGGAAAACACAGTCAATCCGATTGCGGAAATTTATACGGGTTCGGGGCAATTCAAAACGTGGTCGCATACGTGCGAGGGCGGTGTGGAATTTGAAAACGGCTCGTACACAAAAAATTTCTATTTTGAAGGAAAAGCAACGGAGCAGCAAGAAGGTTTTGCTATTATTCCTTTTGCGGTACGCGCCATGTCGCTTACCGGGGAATTGCCGATAACCGTAGATTTTGTGGTTTCGCGCAAAGCCGATAATCCGTCCAATCACAAAGACGCGGATTTGATTTATGCCAAAGAACTCCCTAAGGAAAAAGCACCCGAGGGCGTAGGCGAATGGGTAGGCGCTGAGACGTATGAAAACGGACAGTTCGTATTCAACGCGAAAAACTACGTATACAACGAAGATGACGGTTTTTATCACGTTGGTGCAAAAGACGGCCCGTATTTATACGTGGAATTAGCGACGCTTCCCAACCGTTTTTTACCCGATTATATTGATTTATCGGGAACGGCACATCAGGTATGTTTTGTAAATATAGAACACATAGCTCCGACGGCATATTTGCGCGTGGCGGAATTAGACCGAGAAACGGGTGAACCTACCGGTAGGCGAATCCATTATAAGCCGATGATTGAAGAGCAATACAGTACGGTATGCAACTCTGACGGCAGATGTTTGGTTACGGAAGAAATAAAGTGGTTTTTGCAAGAAATCAGTGAAAGCCAAGCATACTTTAACGACGGGTATGGTCATATAGAAACGTATCTTAACATATCGGCATTAGAAGACGACCAATGGCTGTTTGCCTGCGGTTATTACAAACAATGATTTTCATAATTGACAAAATTAGAAATAAATATTAAACTAGGAGGAGTTTATTATGAAAAAGAGTATCTTTTTAGCAATGACAGCGCTTTTGGCTTTGTCGTTTGTGGGTTGTAAAGATAAAGACAACAATCCCGCACCGGCAGATTCTTCTAGCTCTGTCGAATCTTCTGTTGAAGTAAGCAGCTCGGAAGAAGTTAGCTCGGAAGAAGTTAGCTCCGAAGAAGTTAGCTCCGAAGAAGTTAGCTCCGAAGAAGTTAGCTCCGAAGAAGT
>JAZNXZ010000033.1:0-4771 GCA_045594165.1 Candidatus Scatosoma sp. | reverse complement strand
CGCTATCTTTTTCATAATATTTCGCTCCAAAGATATTTCCCCATTATTGTAGCACATAAAAAAAGGAAAAGCAATAAAAAAGACGTCGTTTCTTCCGTTTCTATATAATAAAGCGCCTGCGGATTGTTACACCGCAAGCGCCTTTTTATTGTTCTGTTTTTTGACTGAATTTTCTTTGCGTGGCGATACCGCCGCGGATATGCCGTTCGCTAAGATTAAAATTCAATACTTTTCTTACCTGTTCGGATAAATCTTCGTCAATATACGGCAATCTCTCCGTGACGTCTTTATGTACCGTTGATTTGCTAATAGAAAAATGCGCGGAACACGCCCGAACGGTACAACCCGTCGCAACGATATATTCCGCACATTTTCTTACACGTTCTTCAATATATTCCCACAAAATCCCCGCCCTCCGTAATGGTTTACGAAATATATTATGTCGGTTTTTCGTGGATTATAACTGATTTTATCCGTTTTGTCTGCCTTTTAATCGGCTTTCTTATACGGCATCGGAATTACTTCTTTCACGCTGTCTTCCGAGTATCTGGACATTTTCTTTGCACGTGCGCTTTGCACGGAAATAAAGATGTCTTCGCTGGAAAGTTCGGACACAACGTTGCCCTTTTCAACCACCGCAAGCATATACGGAACGGTTACGTAACTCGCCGTGAGCACGCTCGCCCCGTCGCGAAGCCCTACGATAATCGAACCTTTGCGGTAACGCTTGGACGGCTCGATTTGCGACGAGATAACGCGTTTGAATTTCCCTTCGTCCGTTGCGATAATAATTTCGCCTTCGCCGTTAATCTGGGACATAAATACCACTTCGTCGCCGTCGTGGAGCTGAATACCGCGTACCCCCGTGGCAATTCTGCCCTGCACGGGGATATCGTCTTTGGTCGCATTCAAGCAGATACCCTGCTTGGTAACCATGATAATCGTATCTTCTTCGTTAGTATCTTCTTCTACGGCAATGACTTCGTCGCCGTCGCCCAATTTTACCGCTTGGAAGGAGTCCTTACGCTGTTCGTATTCCGCCCAATCCGTCTTCTTTATCATACCTTTCTTGGTAAAGAACATCAAATTACCGTACGGCATACGTTCGCCGATTTCAAACAGCGCAACCACTTTCTCGCCCACGTCCGCGTCCTTTGCAAGGTCGCGCAAAGATATGCCCTCGTCGGTGAGTTTGCATTGTAATTTTTCGTCGGAAATATCCAATTTATGGCAGTTCCCTGCGTCGGTAAAGGCAAGCACGCGTTTATCCGTTACCGTTTGCAACAGCTTTAACGCCACCGCTTGCGGTTTGTATCTACCCTCTACCGTTTTTGTAAGTCCGTCTACGTTCTTACCCGTCAATACTTTGAACTTACCGTCTGCGGTATAGGCAAGAGTACAACGCACGCCCGGTTTCTTTTCGTTGGATTTTGCCAGCGCTCCGTCCGCCTCTTCACGCGTGAATACAAGCTTTGATTTTCTCGGCGTGGGATACGCGTTTTTGATTTCGGTGATTTCTTCTTTTACCACCTGCAACTGCAAATCCCCGCTCTTGGAAATAGCCGTCAGCTTTTTGATAAGCTTTTTCAGCTCTTTTAATTCTTCTTCGAGTTTGAAAATTTCGAGCTTTGTCAAACGGGCAAGACGCAAATCCAAAATTGCCTGTGCCTGCTCGGCGGAAATTTCAAAACGTTCCATAAGTTTCGTTCTTGCATCCGACGTACTATCCGATTTTTTGATGATAGCGATAACCTCGTCGATATTTTGTACGGCGATAATCAAGCCTTCCAAGATATGGCAACGCTGTTGCGCCTGTTTCAAATCAAACAACGTTCTGCGCTTTACAATCTGTTGCTGATATTTTACGTAATGGCGGATAATTTCCATCAAACCGAGCTGTTGGGGTTTGCCGTCCGCAATCACGACCATATTGATACCGAACGTAACTTCCAAATCGGTATATTTGTACAAACATTTCAAAATAGCGTCTACGTCCGCGTCTTTCTTTACACGGATGACCGCGCGCATACCCGTTCTGTCCGATTCGTCCTGCACGTAGTCCAAGCCAGCCAGCTCTTCTTTCTTTTCTTCACGCAGTTCCACAACTTTTTTCAAAAGCTGCGCTTTGTTGACCTGATAGGGCAATTCGGTAATAATCAAATTTGTCTTGCCGTTGTCCGTCTTTTCCGCCGTTATCTTCGCGCGAAGGGTAATTTTACCACGTCCCGTCTTATACGCTTGAATCAGCTCGTTTGCGATAATCAAACCGCCTGTCGGGAAATCGGGACAAGGAATATGTTCCATCATTTCTTCCAAAGAAATGGCGGGGTTGTCAATATACGCCACGACGCCGTTGATAACTTCTTCCAAATTATGCGTGGGAATATTCGTCGCCAAACCGACCGCAATACCCGACGCACCGTTGACGAGCAAGTTGGGAAAACGCCCGGGCAAAATATCGGGTTCTTTCAAACTGTCGTCAAAATTCAAGGAAAAGCTGACCGTTTCCTTATCGATATCGCGTAAAAGTTCGAGCGCCAAAGGCTCCATACGCGCCTCGGTATAACGCATAGCTGCCGCAGGGTCGCCGTCCACCGAGCCGAAGTTACCGTGGCCGTTGACGAGCGTCTTGCCCATGTTAAAATTCTGCGCCATACGCACCATAGCGTCATATACGGAGCTGTCGCCGTGGGGATGGAATTTACCCATACAGTCCCCGACGATACGCGCACTCTTTTTATGCGGCTTATCGGGCGTCAAACCCATTTCGTGCATGGTATACAAAATACGTCTTTGTACGGGTTTTAAGCCGTCCTCAACGCGCGGCAATGCACGGTCGAGAATAACGAATTCCGCATAGGGTAACATGGAGGAGTGTAATACCTTTTCAAGCGGTTCTACGAATAATTGACCGGTAGGCTCGATATTTTCAGGTTCGATTTTCTTACTCTTCGCCATTATTCTTCCTCCTTGCTGTCTTTCTTTTCAATCTTATCTATAAAGGTATCGCGCTTGTTAAAGTTTGCGTATTTGGCAAGAAATTCCTTTCTGCCCTCTACCTTATCGCCCATCAACGTCGTAATCATGCGCTCCGCTTTTGCAGCGTCTTCCACGGTTACCTGAATCAGGTTACGCGTAGCGGGATTCATGGTCGTTTCCCAAAGCTGTTCCGCACTCATTTCACCAAGACCTTTATAGCGTTGCAACTGATACCCTTTGCCGATTTTTTCAATCTTTTCGTTGAGTTCTTTATCGTCGTACGCGTATTCCACTTTATCGCCTTTATAGACTTTATAAAGGGGCGGCATACCGATATATACGCAACCTGCATTGACAAGCGGACGCATATAACGGAAGAAAAACGTCAGCAAAATACAGCGAATATGCATACCGTCTTGGTCGGCATCCGAAAGGATAATGACCTTATGGTAATTAATCTTTTCCATTTTGAAATCGGGGTCGATACCCGCGCCGATTGCGCTAATCATGGTACGAATTTCTTCGTTTTCCAAAATCTGTGCTAGCTTTTTCTTTTCGACGTTGAGCGGTTTACCGCGCAAAGGCAAAATGGACTGGAATTGTCTTACGCGCGCTTGCTTTGCCGTACCGCCTGCCGAATCCCCCTCTACGATAAACATTTCGTTGAATTCGGGTTTTCTGCCCGAGCACGCCGCAAGTTTACCGACCAAGTTCAAGCCGTCGATACTGTTTTTAGAACGTGCGTTTTCTTTCGCCGTTTTTGCCGCAATACGGGATTTCGCCGCGCCTTGCGCCTTTTTAATGATTTCGTCCATCGTCTTTTTATAACCGCGGACGTTTTTGAACGAATTAAACCCTTCGATAACCGTCGCCTCTACCGCAGGACGCGCCTCGGTGTTGCCAAGCTTGGTTTTCGTCTGCCCTTCGAATTGTACGTTTGCCATCTTAATAGACACGACCACCGTCAATCCTTCGCAGAAATCGTCCCCTTGGAAGTTGGGGTCTTTATCTTTGAGCATACCGTTTGACCTTGCGTATTCGTTAAGAATACGCGTCAAGCCAGAGTGGAAACCCATTTCGTGATAACCGCCCTCGGGGGTGGGAATATTGTTGACGAACGAGAACATAGATTCGCGGTATTCTCCCGTGTGCTGTATGGAAAATTCCACCTGAATACCGTTCTTTTCCGCTTTGTAATAGATAGGTTGCGCGTACAGTCTGCGTTTGCCCTCGTTCATACTCTTTACGTAGTCGGAAATACCGCCGTCGTATTTGAACGTAATACGGTAAGGTTCACTTTCCAACGCCAGCTCGTCCAACTCGCCAAAGAGGGATTGCTGTCCCATACCCATATCGAACAAATCGCCTGCAGGTGCATTGTCCGCCGTTTCCTCTGCATTTTCCGCAGTTTCTACGACTTCTTCCCCGTTTTCTCCGTCGGGATTTTCGCCCTCTTCGCTACTTTCAAACAACATTTTGGCGCGGCGAGCCTCCGCCATCGTCGTTCGTTCGTCAATCAGAGTAATTTCTACGCCGCGATTTAAGAAAGCAAGCTGACGAAGACGCTCTTCTACCGTTTCCAAATCAAAATTGAGTTCTGAAAACACCGTTGCATCCGGTTTGAAACGAATGGACGTGCCTTGACGGTTGGTGCGTAAGCCCGTATCTTCCAAAGGTCCGTCGGGCAAACCCGAGTCTACCTTCTTCTTGCGCGCGTTATATTTGGAGTGGAAACTCATCTTATAAATGTGTTTATTGCGGCAAACCTCAACGGTCAACCACTCTGAAAGAG
>JAZNXZ010000032.1:0-7948 GCA_045594165.1 Candidatus Scatosoma sp. | reverse complement strand
ACGGCGGCGTCCGAACGCAGCGACGTATGCGCGATTTTTGCGTTTAAGGTAATAGCGGAATCGGTGGTGGCGCAAGTGCTTGCGGACGTCGTGCAAAAACGGATTGGCGGCGACACGATGGCGCAGGTACAGGCAAGATATAACGATTTGCCTTAAAAGACGAGAAGAATTATGAAAACGATTTGTTTGGAAACCCCTACTATGGCGGGGAAAATACACGTTGGGACAGACGTAATTGACGCGCGTTTGCCCGCGCTCCTTAGCGGACAAAAGAATTTCGTGGTAACGGATAGCAACGTTTACGCCTTGTATAAGGCTTGGTTTGCGCGTTACTTTGCGGACGTGGAAATCTTTGTTTTGACGGCTGGGGAAGAGCATAAAACCTTTCAATCGCTGTATGCAATTTTGGAAAAAATGGCGGCGGTAGGCTTGCATAGGAATTCCCGATTGTTCGCGGTAGGCGGCGGCGTAGTCGGGGATATCGGCGGTTTGGCGGCGGCGCTGTATATGCGCGGCATTTCTTGCGTGCAAATCCCCACGACGCTTTTGGCGCAGGTGGACAGCAGCGTGGGAGGAAAAACGGCGGTAGACCTTGGCGGAGTAAAGAATATCGTCGGGGCGTTTTATCAGCCTTGCGAAGTGTTGGTTGACCCGACGTTTTTGCAGACGTTGCCCCCGCGTGAAATGAAATGCGGCGTGGGCGAAATCGTGAAATACGCGGCGCTCAGCGGTGATATTTTCGATATTTTGGAAAGGAACGCCGATCGGTTGACCGACCTTGCTTTTTTAAGCGAACTTATCGTGACGTGTATTCAACACAAAGCCGACGTGGTGCAGGCGGATGAAAAGGAAAGCGGCTTGCGCCGCAGTTTGAACGTCGGGCATACGACGGGGCACGCTATTGAATTATCCAGCGGTCTTTCGCATGGGGAAAGCGTTTTATACGGCATGTTGTTTGAAATCCGTATGGCGGTGTCCTTGGGCGTTTGCGAGAAGGAATACGGCAAACGGTTGCTTGCATTGATAGAGAAAGCGCTTGCAATCGCGCCCCAAGAAAGCGTTGATTTTTCCAAAATTGGGGACGACGCGCAAAAGGCGCGCGCGGATAAGAAAAATGCGGACGACGGTAAAATTAAAATGGCGGTGGCGAAGGCGAAAAACGAGTGGACAATGTTTGCGCTTACCTTTGAGGAATACCGCGAAGAATTGATAAAAGCGGCAAGATAAAGAGAGAAGAAAAAAATGGACGTACAGCATATTCAAGGTAGAGAATATTTTGAGGGGGAGTTTGAACTCCCCGGAGATAAATCGATTACGCACCGTGCGATTATGCTCAACGCAGGTGCGGAGGGCGAGGCGGTCATTACCAACGCATTGATGGGCGAGGATTGCGTATCCACGTGCCGTTGTATGCGGGCTTTGGGGGCAAAAATCGACGTGGACGGTACGACGTTGCGCGTCAACGGAACACCCCGTTTCCGTCGGGGGACGGAGCTGAATTGCGGCAATTCGGGGACGACGATTCGTCTTTTGACGGGCTTTGTTGCAGGCAAACAAATCGACGCAAAATTGTACGGGGACGAGTCCCTTTCGTCTAGACCGATGCGCCGTGTGGCAGAACCGCTTGGCTTGCTTGGGGCGAACGTCAAAACGACGGACGGGCATGCGCCCGTGTACGTAACGCCTGCACCTTTGCGTGGAACGGAAATGTCCTTGTTGATTTCTTCGGCGCAGGTAAAGAGTGCCGTTTTGTTGGCGGGGATTTCGGCGGAGGGTGAAACCCGCGTCAGCGAGCCTGTAAAATCGCGCGACCATACCGAACGTATGTTGGCGGCGATGGGCGCGGATATCCGCGTCAACGGCAACGCGGTTACCGTAGGCAAAAGTCGGTTAAATGCCTTGGACGTATGCGTGCCTTCCGATATTTCTTCGGCGGCGTATTTTATGGCGCTTGGTGCATTGAAAGGAAAAACGCTGTGCAAAAACGTGGGGATTAATCCGACGCGTACGGGGATATTGACGGCGTTCGACCGTTTGGGCGTAAAATATTCCTTACTAAATAGACGAACGTCTGGTGGCGAAGAAACGGCGGATATTCTTGTGGAAAAATCGGATATGCGCGCCATTACGCTGACGGCGGAAGACGTACCTGCCATGATAGACGAATTGCCGTTGGTGGCACTCCTTTGCGCGTTTGCGGACGGCGAAACCCATATTACGGGCGCAAAGGAATTGCGCGTGAAAGAAAGCGACAGAATTCGCACGACGGCGGAACTCATCAACAACCTTGGCGGCGATTGTCAGGAAACGCCCGACGGATTTATCATCCGAGGAAAAGAAAGTCTGCGTGGCGGAGATATAGACAGCTATCTCGACCACCGTATCGCCATGACGGGCGCGGTCGGGCTGATTGCCTCGCAAAAAGGCGGCAACGTGTTCCGTCCCGATTGTTGCGCAATATCCTTTCCCGACTTTTTTGCAAAGCTCGGCGTTGATAGGTAATAAAGCGGGGGACGGTACGTAATGAAAGTAAAAAAACTGCGTTTGGGTTTAATCGGAAAAGACGTTTCGCAATCGGATAGCGAACGGATTCACCGCTTTATTTTAGGGGAAATGGGAATAGAGTGCGAATACCAACGCTTTTCGGTAAACAAGGACGAATTTGACAGCGCAATGCGGTGTTTGCTCGGCGATTTCGACGGTTTTAATATTACGATTCCCTATAAGCGCGACGCCATGGAATACGTAGACGCTATCGTGGGCGACGCCGTAGAATACAGCGCGGTAAATACGGTGCTCAACGGGACGCGTACGGGGTATAATACGGACGGTATCGGCTTTTTGCAAATGATTCGCTCCTACGGTATGGAGTACGAAAATAAGAAGATTTTGGTGCTTGGCGGCGGCGGTAGCGGCAGGAGTACGGCGGCGGCGTTGAAAAAGGGCGGTGCGACGGTATTTATGTACCAAAGAAACCGCGCGAAATTGTTAGAAACGTGCGGCAATCTCGGTATCACACCGATTGAAAATCCCGAACAGGGCGGTTTTGATATTGTTATCAACTGCACGGGGGTAGGCATGCACGACAGCGTGGGACGTTCCCCGGTAACGGCGGCGGCTTTTGCGGGCGCGGAAAGCGCGATAGATTTGATTTACGTGCCGAGAAAATCGGAATTCTTACGCTTGGCACAAGAACAGGGCTTAAAAATCTTAAACGGTGCGGCAATGCTGTTTTTTCAGGCGTATTATGCCGATTGCTTGTATTTGGATATCGAGCCGAACGAAGAAGAGGTAAAAAAGTTATACGCCGCGTACGAAAAGAAATACGCGGACGAATAAAGGAGAGAGTACGATTATGAAATTTTTGGTAATCAACGGGGTAAATCTTAACCTTACGGGCAAACGCGAAAAGGGCGTGTACGGCTCGGCAAGCTTGGACGAAATCAACGATAAGATTGCGGCGTATTGCGCGGCAAACGGTGATAGCGTGGATTTTTATCAAAGCAATATCGAGGGGGAACTTGTCGATAAATTGCACGAGGCGTTCTTAAATAAGGAGTACGACGGTATCTTGCTGAACGCAGGCGCGTTCACGCATTACAGCTATGCCCTTCGCGACGCGATTGCGGCGATTGATATTCCCGTTGCTGAAGTGCACATGTCCAACGTGCACGCGCGCGAGGCTTTCCGTCACAACAGCGTTTTGTCGGAAGTTTGCAAGGGCGTAGTTTGCGGGTTTGGACACGGCAGTTATGTTGCGGCAATCGTTGGGTTAAAGGACGTTTTAGTAAAGTAAACGAGGTAGTGTATGAACCTGATTTTATGCGGCATGATGGGTTGCGGCAAGACGACAATCGGGCGTAAAATAGCGGAAAACACAGGAAAACGTTGGCTGGATACCGACGATATAATCGTGGAAAAATACGGCAAAATTTCCGATATTTTTGCATGCTACGGCGAGGCGTATTTTCGCGATTTAGAAACGGAAACCGTACGTGCCTTGGCGCAAAAAGACGGTTTGATTATCTCGGTGGGCGGCGGTTTGGTGTTGCGGGCTGAAAACAACGCGCTTTTGCGTCAGAACGGAAAAATCGTATATCTGCGCGCAAAAATAGAAACTTTGCTTTCTCGCTTGCAAAACGATACCCAGCGCCCCTTATTGCAATCGGACGAGGGTTTGTCCGCGCGGTTGGCGGGGCTTTTGGCGGTACGCGCGCCCATATATGAAGAAGTGTGCGATTATGCATTGGACGTGGACGGAAAATCGCCCGACGAACTTGCGGCGGAACTCGTTGCGCTTTGGCAAGAGGAATAAAGGAATAGGAAAATGAAAACGGTTTTGGTAACGGGCGGCGTTCGCGGCATTGGCAAAGCGATAGCGTTGGCGTTTTTGAAAAAAGGATATCGGGTTTGCGCGGTGTATTCTAAGGACGAGGACAGCGCAAAAAAAATCGCCGCAGAGGGCGTGGAGGTATTCCGCGCGGACGTGGCGAGGGAAGAGGACGTCAAGGCTACGTTTGAAAAAATCGGCCGCGTAGACGTACTCGTGAACAATGCGGGTGTTGCGCTCGTCAAACAGATACAGGACGTCAGTTATACAGAGTTTAACAACCTGATGTCCGTCAACGTCGGCGGCGCGTTTCTTTGCAGCCGTGAGGCGGCAAAGGGTATGATTGACAACGGCAGCGGTTTAATCGTCAATATTTCTTCCGTTTGGGGAGAGGTCGGCGGGAGCTGCGAAAGCGTATATTCCGCGTCCAAGGCTGCGCTGATTGGCTTTACGAAAGCACTCGCCAAGGAGTTGGGCTGGTCGGGCGTGCGCGTCAACTGCGTGTCCCCCGGTGTTATCGATACGGTGATGAACGCGCGTTTTTCCAAAGAGGATATGGACGCGTTGCAAGACGAAATTCCGATGGGACGTTTGGGTAGCGGCGAGGACGTAGCAAAAGCCGTGCTGTATTTAGAGGAAAACGACTACGTAACGGGGGTGGATATCCCCGTCAACGGCGGTTTCTCGATTGTTTAAGTGGATTTTTTCAAATAACTGTCTAACATATTTTGGATGAAGGCATCCGCAATTCCCGCGGTCGGGGATTGCGGTTCTTTTTTTTGCTCGTCCTTGGGGTTGGGTGGCGGTTGTCGTTTAGCGTCAGGTTCTTTCTTATCGGACGGATTGTCGCTAAACGTGGAAAAGGTCTGCGTGAATTTGGACAGGTCGTTTAAGAATCGCAACATCTCTTCCGAGTTTTTGATTTGGTTCATCAGCGGTTTTACGCTGTCGGCAAAATCGGAATTCTGTGAAAGATAATATAAAAGTACCAAAATTAAAATTTCCATACTGCAATATATGCCCAAGTAGCCGAAAATTGCCAAAAGCGCATAGGATATAATAACGTTTTCGGAGGTGAGCAATGAAGAGTTTTAAGGACTATACCAAGCAAGCGGCAGACGTGGCAAACGCGCAAGGCGGTGTGAACAATCAAGACGGGACAAAGCAGGACGGTGCTACCGCGGAAGAATTGACCAAAAAGATTGCCGCTGCATACAACGGAAAAAGCAACGCGGCGATGTTGCAGAGTATTTTGGAAGAGGCTGAAAGGGGGAAAAGGGCAGGGACGTTATCCAACGAAGAGATAGAAGCTTTCTATCAAAGCTTTGCGCCAATGCTGGACGGCTTTCAACGCAAACGCTTGCGCGCCGTCGTGCAACGGCTGAAAGAAATATAAACAACCACAGCCCTAAAATAGAGGTTCAGCGTCAATTTTTTGTAAAGCGTTCAAAAGGGTATCGACTTCGCTAAGAGTATTGTAATGGGAAAAAGAAACGCGCGTCAAGCCGCTGTCTTGCGTGTGCAGAGCGGTGTGCATAAGGGGCGCGCAGTGCAATCCTCCTCGTACGGCGATATCGTACTTGTCGGATAAAAAATGCGCGACGGTTTCCGATTGTAGCTCCTCGTGAGAGAACGCAACGATACCGCAGGGATTTGGCAAAGAATAGGCGTGATAGCGCGGTTGCGATTGCAAACCATGTAAAAAATATTCGGTTAAAGAGCGTAGCGTTTTATTGATTTTGCGTTGGTGCACGGTTAGATAACGCGCGCCTTCCAATAGGGAAATGATAGCAGGATAGGACAGTGTCCCCGCCTCCAAACCGTCGGGATAAAAATCGGGCATATCCAAAGAAATGCTCACCGAACCCGTACCGCCGTGTAAAACGGGGCGGGGAGAAACGCGGTCGGAAAAGAGCAACGCGCCGCTGCCTTGGATGCCAAGCATGCCTTTATGCCCTGCTACGCTGAGAAGGTCAACGCCTGATTTTTGCATGTTCATTGGGATATGTCCTGCCCCTTGCGCTCCGTCGCAGAGCAAAAGAACGTGCTTGGGTAAACGCGCGCGGATTTTTTCTATGGGTGGAATTGCGCCCGTAACGTTGGACGCCGTCGTAACGATTGCCATGCGGGTATTCGGTTTTACCAAAGCGCAAAAGGTATCGGGATGGATGTTGCCGCTCTCATCCAAAGGGCAAACGTCGTATTCGATAACTCCCGATTTTTGTAAAAATTGTAAGGGGCGCAAGACGGAATTGTGTTCCATGCAGGTAGTAACGACGTGGTCGCCTTTGCGTAAAATGCCGAGGATAGCGAGGTTTAACGCCTCCGTGCAATTTTTGGTAAATACGACACGGTCATAGCCGTATCCGCCGAAAAAATCGTTTAAGGTGCTGCGGCACTCTTGTACGAGTTTGGCGCAAGATACGGACAATTTATGCCCGCCTCTACCTGGGTTTGCGCAAACACGCAGGGAAGAAAATACGGCGGAGAGGACTTGATCGGGTTTTCTGCCACCCGTCGCGGCATTGTCAAAATATAGCATAAAACGCACCATCCTGATAAAAAAGTCATAAGATATAGTATTCCAACAAGGAGACACTTATGATATGATGGTTTTAGCGGTGTTCCGCGCAAGGGCGCAGAGTCTGGATTATGCGGAACGATTACAAAGATACGGCGTTTCGGCAACGACGATGCCCACGCCAAAAGAGGCAAAAATCGGTTGCGGGTTGTGCGTTCGGTTTGACGGAAGATATTATCCGCGCGCAAACGCGATATTAAAAACGGCAAAATATTCGTCCTTTAAGGGATTTTATAAAATGGATTTTATCGGTGGAAGAATATCGATTACCCCCTACCCGTAACGCGTTGACAGATAAAAAAGAAAGGGGGTGAGGGAAATTTTTCTAAAAAACCTTGCAAAAAGGGTATGGGTGTGTTATACTAAACAAGCTATGAAAAGTGCAGAGAAGAAAGCGGCGCTTGCCGAACTGGAAAAACTCTATCCCGACGCAAAACCTGCGTTACGCTATACGACGCCGTACGAATTGCTCGTTGCGGTGATTTTGTCCGCACAATGCACGGACGAGCGGGTGAATAAGGTAACGGCGGTGCTGTTTGAAAACTATTCCACGCCCGAAACCATGGTTACGCTTTCACAGCAGGAATTGGAAAAATATATTTTTTCCTGCGGCTTTTACCGTATGAAAGCGGAGCATATTTTATCGGCGTCGCGCGACATTATCGAAAAATTTAGCGGTAAAGTGCCCGACACCGTTGAAAAACTGATGTCCCTTGCAGGCGTTGGAAAAAAGACGGCGAACGTGGTATACCCCGTGGCGTTTGGCGGCGACGCGATCGCCGTGGATTCGCACGTATTCCGCGTGAGCAACCGCTTGGGACTTGCCAAGGGGAACACGCCGCTTGCCGTAGAGGCTGGTTTGAATAAGGCGATTCCAAAACAGGACTGGTCGAAGGCGCATCATTGGCTCATTTGGCACGGCAGGAAGGTGTGCCATTCGCAAAAACCGAATTGCGGCGGTTGTACCTTGAAGCCGTATTGCGATTACGGAAAAAATAAATAACGTATAAAACCCCAAGTCGGATCGAGCCATGTCG
>JAZNXZ010000031.1:0-23474 GCA_045594165.1 Candidatus Scatosoma sp. | reverse complement strand
TTTAACGAAAGCGATATGATTCAATCCGGCTGGAAAGGTTTCAGCATGGAACATTATAAGTATTTCTTTGATTTTGATAACGAGCCGATCCGCGTCGTTTTACAAACGATTATCCTCGCCGTGGTGGTGGCTCTGCTGTCTACGATTTTGGGTACGATTGGCGCAATCGGTATCTTCTACTCGAAAAAGCGCGTAAACGGAACGCTTTCCGCTATCAACCGCATCCCCGTTATTAATGCGGAAGTGGTAACGGCGATTTCGTTTGCTCTGTTCGTTTCTTTCTTTAGCATTGATAAAAATACGTATATTCCCTTAATCGTTGGGCAAATGATCCTTTGTACACCTTTCGTATTGCTTTCCGTAATGCCTAAGTTGCGGCAAATGGATAACAATTTATACGAGGCGGCACTCGATTTGGGCGCAACGCCCACAAAGGCATTATTCTCGGTGATTATACCGCAGATTTTGCCGGGTATTATCGCCGGTTTTCTGCTTGCGATCACCCTTTCTTTGGACGATTACGTGATTACGGCGTATACAAAACCCGACAGCTTTAAGACGATTAGCACGCATATCTATGGTTTAAGCAAAAACAACCTTACCGGCCCTACAATCAAAGCGGCTTATTGGGCGTTTACGGCGATTATTTTCTTCCTGATTGTCGTTGTCGTCATTACCGCTAACGTGCTCAGCTATAAAAAAACAAGGAGTAAAAAGAGATGAGAAAGAAATTGTCCGCGGCGCTTGCCGTATGTTTACTCCTTTCGTCCGTAAGTTTTTCCTCTTGCGGAATCCCCGGTTTCAACGGTTTAGACGATAACGTTTTACGCGTGGCAAGCTGGGACGAATATATCGATATGGGCGGCGAGGACGTTTACGACGAAGAATTTATCGCATGGTATCAAGAAACGTTTGATGATGACTTAACCACCGCAGAGCCTCTTTATGAAGAATTCACGGATTGGTATCACGAAAAGTATCAAAATCACCCCGATTATCAGGCAGATTTTGCTGGTGTGGAATATATCACTCTGCAAGACAACGAAACCATGTATAATAAAATCAAAATGAACGATAGTTCCTACGATCTTTTATGCCCATCCGAATACATGGCGATAAAGCTGAAAAATGAAGGGAAATTAAAGAAATTCAGCGCGGATTTGTTCGATTCCTCAAATGAATTGAACGAGTACGCAAAAAATCTTTCCCCTTACGTTTCGGGCGTTTTGGACAGCGTTGGATTGAAAGAATATCTTGCAGGTTATATGTGGGGCACGACGGGTTTTGTGTTCAATCCCGATAAAATCAGCCCTGAAATTATGAAAAGTTGGAAATGTATGACTTCGGCGGAATGTTCGCGCAAGATTACGGCAAAAGATAACGCGCGCGATTCCTATTTTATGGGCTTGGGCATGTATTACGAAGATAAAATACACCAAGAAAAGGTGACTGGAACGCTTACGTCCAACAAACTAAACCAATGGATGAACGACACCTCCACCGCAACCATAGACGGCGTTAGAACACACCTGCAAAACATGCGCAAAAACGTCTACGGTTTGGAAACCGACGAGGCGAAAACAGACATGATTATGGGTTGGTTAGATGCCTCCTACCAATGGAGTGGCGACGCCGTATTTATCTTAGACGAGGCTGAATCGGAATCGAATTTGGCATTACAGTATAGCATCCCCGAAAGCGTATCGAATATTTGGTTTGACGGTTGGGTTATGATGAACGACGCAAACGAACATATCGCCACTGCTTTCATTAATTTCCTTTCCCTTCCCAAAAACGTTGTGCGGAATATGTATTATATCGGCTATACGAGCTGTATGGCAGGCAAGCAGGTTTATGAATACGTTAATTATGTGTACGGCGACGAAGAAGGTGATGCCGAGTACGATTTGTCCTATTTCTTTGACGCAAATTTTAATGCGAACAACTTGCAGGCATCAAACGAGTACACCTTCAAGGTTTCTCCTGACCAAGTTGTCAACGGGAAGTTTTGCCGTCAACTCTTTGCGCAATACCCCACCTATGAAACCACAGACCATCTTGTCGTTATGCAGCCTTTCAATAAAGCAGATAACGAACGCGTAAATCGCATGTGGATTAATATCAAATAATTGCACGTCAATACACAAAAACGCCCTTTACAAAAAAATGTAAAGGGCGTTTTCTTTTTAGGTTGTATGCGTCACATAGGTATTATGTTTGGCGTAATACCGCTAAAATAAAGGGATTGCGCTTTCTGTTATGTTACGCATAGGTATTATTTCTAACATAATACCCTTTTATACATACGGGAACGTTATTCCGTTTTCCCTGCTGCTTTTTCTTCTGTTTTTGGCTGACTATTAACGCTTACGCCAAGTTTTTGATATAATTCGCGACGTTCTTCGTCTGTATAAGTAAAGACTTTATATAGAACAAATAAACCGATTAAAACACCGACGATTAGCATGGTTACAACCGTCCCCTTATCAAAGACAACGCCGTTCCCAAGCCCTATCGTGCATCCGTTTGATTGAAACGCACCGAAGAGTAAGCCGCAGAAATTATATACGCCGTGCACAAAAGCAGCACACAAGATATTTTTCGTCTTTATCATACAGAAGGCAAATAAACCACCCGTTAATATAGAATACCCCGCTTGCAGAAACGCCCCCGCGGAAAAGCCGTTAAAAATATGCATTACTCCAAAAACGACGGACGATACAACGTAGGTAGATAAAAAACCCTTTTTATTCTGCGGAAAAATCCCCGCAAGAACGCTGAATACAATGCCTCGAAAGATACACTCTTCAAACAATCCCACCGATAAGCAATAAATACCAAAAAGCATAATATCGATTGGCTTGTTATGGACAAGCTGCATTTTTTCTTGAAAATACGCACTAAATTGAAAATTATCAATCGCTACAATCAAACAAGGGATTAAATACAGCCATTTTTGCGGTTTTGAGAACAATCGAATATTTAATCGAACCATTATCAAAATCGCCGCGGTTGCCCCACATAATTGCTGTAACAGCTTACAAAGCATTGCCCTTCGCAGCGCATTGTTATTGTCCCTACAACAAAGGAAATCAAATACAAACGTGGCGGCGCAAAACAGCAGTATTAAAGCAATTTGCACAGCGTTTTGTATATTTTCCCGTTTGGACGGTTTGTGCATGGTTTTACCTCGTTTTTCGGCTTAATTTATATGTATATTATAACATGCCTCAATGTAAAATGCAAGCTAAAATATAAAAACGGCTCGTCTATAATAGACGAGTCGCATTTTGTTAATGGATTACCTTAATTATTTAAGGATTTTCGTGATAACACCGGAACCAACCGTTCTGCCACCTTCACGGATAGCGAAACGAAGACCTTCTTCGAGTGCTACGGGCTTAATGAGAACAACTTTCATTTCGATGTTGTCGCCAGGCATAACCATTTCTACGCCTTCGGGAAGTTCAATCTTACCCGTAACGTCCGTCGTACGTACGAAGAACTGAGGACGATAGTTGTTGAAGAATGCGGTATGACGGCCACCTTCTTCCTTCTTAAGAACGTATACCTGAGCCTGGAATTCCGTACCAGTTGCAACGGAACCGGGTTTCGCGATAACTTGACCCTTCTGGATGTCCGTTCTGTTGATACCACGAAGCAACGCACCTACGTTGTCACCAGCCTGAGCTTCGTCCAAGAGCTTGTGGAACATTTCAAGACCGGTAATCGTCGTCGTCATGGGTTTGTCAATCAAACCAACGATTTCAGCGGGTTCACCAACGTGAGCAACACCACGTTCGATACGACCGGTAGCAACCGTACCACGACCAGAAATCGTGAATACGTCTTCTACGGGAAGAAGGAAGGGTTTGGAATCTTCACGTGCAGGGGTAGGAATATAGCTGTCAACAGCTGCCATAAGTTCCAATACGGGAGCAACTGCGGGATCTGCCATGATTTCATCAGCAGGCTTGTCGGAAGAAGCTACTTCCAAAGCTTTCAAAGCCGAACCACGGATAACGGGGATGTCGTCGCCAGGGAAATCGTAGGAGGAAAGCAAATCTCTGATATCCATTTCTACGAGTTCAAGCAATTCTTCGTCATCAACAAGGTCGGTCTTGTTCATGAATACTACAATGTAAGGAACGCCTACCTGACGAGCAAGCAAGATGTGTTCACGAGTCTGGGGCATAGGACCGTCGGTTGCAGCACAAACAAGGATAGCACCGTCCATCTGAGCAGCACCGGTAATCATGTTCTTAACGTAGTCAGCGTGACCCGGGCAGTCAACGTGTGCATAGTGACGGGAATCCGTCTGATATTCAACGTGTGCAGTGTTGATTGTGATACCACGTGCTCTTTCTTCGGGAGCTTTATCGATTTGGTCGTATCTCATCTTTTCTGCGCCGCCGCGAGCTGCCATAACCATCGTGATAGCTGCGGTCAAAGTCGTTTTACCGTGGTCAACGTGGCCAATCGTACCAATGTTAACGTGGGGTTTACTTCTGTCAAATTTAGCTTTTGCCATTTTAAAATCCTCCGATTTTTCTATAATATTTTTTTATTTATTAAAATGATAACTTGCCCAAATTTTGGACGCAGCTACCTATCATTTTTTCAAATGATTTAGATATAACCGACTTATCAAACTCGGACAAGTCTATTATATCCTAATTTTCATAAATTATCAAATGTTTGAAAGGACTTTTCCTAAAATTCTTTGATAATTTTTGTATTCCCCCCGCTTTTTGGCGGGGAGAACAAGTTTTTACGCTTTCTTACCGCGCTTTTCAACGATTTCCTTCGAAATGCTGGAAGGTACTTCGTTGTAATGGTCGAACTGCATCGTGAATTGACCACGGCCCTGCGTTCTGGAACGGAGTTCCGTTGCATAACCGAACATTTCGGACAGAGGAATCTCTGCGTCGATAATCTTCGCACCGTTTCTATCGTCCGTACCAAGAATCGTACCACGACGACCGGATACGTTACCCATAAGGTCGCCAAAGTAATCTTCAGGGGTGATAATCTGCACTTTCATAATGGGTTCGAGCAGAACGGGATTTGCTTTTTCCATACCGTTCTTAAAGCCCATCGAACCTGCAATCTTGAACGCCATTTCGGACGAGTCAACTTCGTGATACGAACCGTCGTATACGACAACCTTAAAGTCTACGATTTCATAGCCTGCAAGGAAACCGTTCTTCGCCGCTTCTTGAATACCCTTGTCGATTGCGGGGATGTATTCCTTAGGAATAGAGCCGCCAACCGTAGCGTCTTCAAACGCATAACCTTGACCGGGTTCTTGGGGAATAAGACGAAGTTTACAATGACCGTATTGACCTTTACCACCAGATTGACGCTTGTACATACCTTCGCATTCCACTTCGCGGCGGAACGTTTCTCTGTATGCAACCTGAGGAGCGCCAACGTTTGCTTCTACCTTGAATTCGCGGAGCAAACGGTCAACGATAATATCAAGGTGCAATTCGCCCATACCTGCGATAATCGTCTGACCCGTTTCTTGGTCGGTATACGTCTTGAACGTAGGGTCTTCTTCAGCAAGCTTAATAAGCGCCATCGTCATCTTTTCCTGACCTGCTTTCGTCTTGGGTTCAAGGGAAAGCTGGATAACGGGTTCGGGGAATACCATCTTTTCAAGAATAATAGGATGTTTTTCATCACAAAGCGTGTCGCCCGTCGTCGTGTATTTCAAACCAACGATTGCGCAGATGTCCCCCGAGCAAATTTCGGGGATATCCTTTCTTTCGTTAGCGTGCATCTGCACCAAACGACCTACACGTTCTTTCTTTTCCTTCGTGGAGTTGTACACGTACGAACCAGCGGAAAGAACACCCGAATATGCACGGAAATATGCAAGCGAACCTACGAACGGGTCGGTTGCAATCTTGAACGCAAGACCAGAGAACGCTTCGTCGTCAGCCGTTCTTCTGATTTCCTCTTCGTCCGTGTCAGGGTTTACACCCTTAACGTTTGCAACGTCAAGAGGGCTGGGAAGGAAGTTGATAACCGCGTCGAGAAGGAATTGAACACCCTTGTTCTTATAGGACGAACCGCAAAGCATAGGGATTGCTTCCATGTTCAAACAACGGATACGAAGACCTCTGATGATTTCTTCCGCGGACAAGTCCCCTTCTTCGAAATACTTTTCGGTGAGTTCGTCGTCTGCTTCTGCCGCTGCTTCAACAAGCTTCGCACGGTATTCGTCTACGATATCTTTCATGTCCTCGGGAATAGGTTCTTTACGGAAATCCTTACCGAGGTCGTCGTAGTAAACTTCTGCTTCCATATTGATAAGGTCAACGATACCCTTAAACGTATCTTCCTTACCGATAGGCAATTCGATGGGAACGGGGTTTGCGCCAAGTCTTTCGCGAATCATTTTTTCTACGCGGAAATAGTCGGCACCGTTGATATCCATCTTGTTAACGTATGCAATACGGGGAACTTTATAGTTGTCCGCCTGTCTCCATACGGTTTCGGACTGAGGTTCTACACCACCTTTTGCACAGAACGTTGCAACTGCACCGTCAAGTACACGGAGCGAACGTTCAACTTCTACCGTGAAGTCAACGTGTCCCGGCGTATCAATGATGTTGAAACGGTGATTTTTCCAAATACAGGTCGTTGCAGCGGACGTAATCGTGATACCACGTTCCTGTTCCTGCGCCATCCAGTCCATCGTTGCAGTACCTTCGTGGGTGTCGCCGATTTTGTGCGTTTTACCCGTATAAAACAGGATACGCTCGGTGGTCGTCGTTTTACCCGCGTCGATATGCGCCATGATACCAAAGTTTCTGGTATGAAGTAAATCGAATTCTCTTGCCATAATTTACCTCTCTTAGAATCTGAAGTGAGCAAATGCTTTGTTCGCTTCTGCCATTCTGTGCGTGTCTTCCTTCTTCTTTACAGAGCCGCCCGCGTTGTTATACGCGTCCATAAGTTCTGCAGCGAGTCTGGATGCCATTTCTCTTTCGCTACGCTTTCTCGTATTGATAACGAGCCAACGGATAGCCAAAGTCTGGCGTCTTTCAGGTCTGATTTCGATAGGAACTTGATAGTTTGCACCACCTACACGGCGAGCTTTAACTTCTACGACAGGCATTACGTTTTCCATAGCCTGCTTGAAGATTTCCATCGCGTCCATACCGAGTTTTTCACTCATAATCTTAAATGCATCGTAAACGATTGCCTGCGCCGTACCCTTCTTGCCGTCGAGCATGATTTGGTTAATCAATTTCGTAACGACTTTGCTACCATACATAGGATCGGGCAGAACGTCTCTCTTAGGGACATTACCTCTTCTAGGCATAATTTGAATCCTCCTTTGAAATTTTTTTGATAAGGGCATTACCCTTCAGTACAGCTATCGCGCCACCGAATCTTCGTCGGGGTGCGAATCTTCTGCAACTTGCGTTGCATACTGCCTACTTTTATTCGGGGCTTTTCGAGCAATATTCCGATTAACAAGTAGGTCTTTTGCGTTTTGGTTTACTCGTCTTAAAACGCAACCGACATGCGGACTTTTTAAGAGTTTCCGCTACTCTTGAAAGCAAATGCTTTCCTCTTTGCTAAACTTGTCCGCTAATTACTTAGGGCGCTTTGCACCGTACTTCGAACGGGACTGCTTACGTTTAGCTACGCCGGCGGTATCAAGAGCGCCACGTACGATATGGTAACGTACACCGGGCAAGTCCTTAACACGGCCGCCTCTAATCAGAACGGAGCTGTGCTCCTGAAGGTTATGACCTTCGCCGGGAATGTAAACCGTACCTTCCTGCTTGTTGGTAAGGCGCACACGTGCAATCTTACGCATAGCGGAGTTAGGCTTCTTAGGAGAAGTCGTGGTTACGGACAAACATACGCCGCGCTTCTGGGGGCAGTTGTCAAGAATAGGACTCTTAGACTTGTACATGATACGTTCTCTGCCCTTTTTAATGAGCTGGTTAATAGTAGGCATATTTTGACCTCCTTGTAAAAATTTTGGAATATATCCCCTCGAAATTGCCCTTATCGCAATTTCAAAGAAATCGAATTTAGTGGTTGCGTTTTTGCGCCTTCCCCTTTCATTTTCTGCAAAAGGGCATAGTACGCCCAAAGCCGCAACGATATTATTTTAGCATGATAGCAACCGTTTGTCAAACGTTTGAACGAATTTTTTATGAAATTTTTCCCTTTTTTTAACGAAAAACCGCGCAAATTCTCATTTACGCGGCTTTTTTACGTGATTATAAGCTTTCCAACTGTGCAAGGCACTTCGCTTTCATATCTTGATATTTCGCCAATTTTTCCTTTTCGGCGTCTACCAATTTCGCGGGAGCTTTGGAAACAAAACTTTCGTTGTTCAATTTCCCCTCTGCGCGCGCAATTTCGCTGTCGATACGTTCGATTTCCGCCGTCAATCTCGCCTTTTCCTTTTCAATATCGACCAGCTCGCCAAGCGGTACGTAAATCTGCGCAATTTCCGTTACCGACGAAACCGTTTTCCCGTCTACGTCTGCCGCGCTTTCTACAAAGTTCAACGCACTTGCGCCCGACAATTTCATAATACAATCTTTATTGACCTGAATAAGGCGCTTGCTTTCCGTTACGACGTTGAGTTCCACTTTCTTAGACGGAGGGCAATCCGCATCCTTTTTCATAGCGCGAACCGCCTTGATAATCCCCATGACGCCCTCGAACGCTTTTGCCTCTTTCTTGTACGCCATTTTGGAATTATATCTGGGGAAATCGGATACCATGATACTGCCTTTCGTCGCAGGCAAGTTTGCATAAATTTCTTCGGTAACGAACGGAATAAACGGATGCAACAATTTCAATGCGTTTTCAAGCACGAAACAAAGCACGGCAAGCGCGTCCGCCTTTCTGGTTTCGTCTTCGCCGTAAAGGGCGGGTTTTGACAATTCGATATACCAATCGCAGAAATCGTCCCAAACGAAATCACAAACGATATCCGCCGCAACGCCCAACTCGTATTTGTTGAGGTTGGTCGTAACTTCGCGGATGCAGTTTTGCAGTTTTGAAATAATCCACTTGTCCGCAGGCGCAAGTTTTACGTCGGTAATCGCAGGAATCTTTTTACCGTCTACGTTCATCAAAACGAAACGCGCCGCGTTCCAAAGTTTGTTGATAAAGTTACGGCAAGCCTCCACTTTCGTATCCGAATAGCGGGTATCGTTGCCGGGCGCAACGCCGCGGAGCAAGGACAAACGCAAGGAGTCCGCGCCGTATTTATCGATAACTTCGAGCGGGTCGATACCGTTGCCGAGCGATTTACTCATTTTTCTGCCTTGTTCATCACGGACGATACCGTGAATAAGGACGTCGTGGAAAGGCACTTTGCCCGTATGTTCGATACCCGAGAAAATCATTCTGGAAACCCAGAAGAATATAATATCGTACCCCGTAACGAGAACGTCGGTAGGATAGAAATATTTATAATCTTCCGTCATTTCGGGATAACCGAGCGTAGAGAACGGCCAAAGCGCGGACGAAAACCACGTATCCAAAACGTCTTCGTCCTGACGCAAATGCTTACTGCCGCAAACAGGACATACGGTAGGGTCTTCCTTTTCACAAATAACGTGCCCGCAATCTTTACAATACCATACGGGAATACGGTGTCCCCACCAAAGTTGACGGGAAATACACCAATCGCGGACGTTTTCCATCCAATTATAATAAATCTTCGAGAAACGTTCAGGCACGAATTTCGTCTTGTTTTTCATAACCGCCTGAATTGCCGGTTTTGCAAGAGGTTCCATTTTTACAAACCATTGTTTGGAAACAATCGGTTCTACCGTCGAGTGGCAACGGTAACAATGCCCTACGTTATGGGTATGGTTTTCAATTTTGACAAGATTGCCGCTCTTTTCCAAATCGGCAACAATCTGCTTTCTTGCTACGTATCTATCCAAGCCGTTGTAAACGCCGGCAAGTTCGTTCATTGTACCGTCGTCGTTCATAACGCGAATAATCGGCAAATCGTGGCGTTTGCCAACCTCAAAGTCGTTGGGGTCGTGCGCGGGCGTGATTTTTACGCAACCCGTACCAAAGGTAGGGTCTACGTATTCGTCCGCAACCACGGGGATTTCTCTATCCGTCAAAGGCAATTTCAACGTCTTACCAACGAGCGCCTTATAACGTTCGTCGTCGGGGTGTACCGCCACCGCCGTATCACCGAGCATTGTTTCAGGGCGCGTCGTAGCAACGACAACGTCTGCGCTGCCGTCCGTTGCAGGATAGCGCAAATGCCAGAAATGTCCGCCCTCTTCCGCGTATTCTACTTCCGCGTCCGAAAGTGCCGTTTTACAGCAAGGACACCAGTTGATAATTCTGTCCCCTTGATAAATCAAACCTTTTTTATAGAGGTTGACGAATACTTCGCGTACCGCGCGAGAGCATTTTTCGTCCATTGTGAACGCTTGACGGGACCAGTCGCACGACGTACCCATTTTACGTTGCTGCATCATAATACGGTTGCCGTACTGTTCCTTCCAATCCCAAGCGCGAACAAGAAAGCCCTCTCTGCCGATATCCGCCTTGGTAATCCCTTCCGATTTCATCTTTTCGACGATTTTTACTTCCGTAGCAATCGACGCATGGTCGCAACCGGGTAACCACAACGCAGAATACCCCTGCATTCTCTTAAAACGAATCAAGGTGTCCTGCATGGTAGCGTCCATAGCGTGCCCCATGTGCAACTGCCCCGTGATATTGGGAGGCGGCATCATAATCGTAAACGGAACTTTGTTCTCGTCTACTTCCGCACGGAAATAGCCCGATTCTTCCCAATCGGCATAAATTCTGTCTTCAAACTCTTTCGGATTGTACGTCTTTTGCATATCCATATCGATAAAAACCCCACTTTGGTTTTTTATTTTTTCGAACGTTCTTCCGCCGATTTTTTCAAAAGGGCGGCATATCGCTATTTTAGTGTAGCTTTCCCATTATAATACTTTCCTTTTGAATTGTCAAACAGAAATTGCCGTTCATATAATATATTATTCCAAAAATTTTTTTATGCGGAGAATATCAAAATGAACAAAACAGTAAAAACAATTTGCGCGGTTTTAGCCGCCACCACCACGTTCGTCGCTTTTCCTTCCTGCAAAAAGGACGACGATAAAAACACCCTGCAGATTTGCGAAGTGACGCACTCCGTCTTTTATGCGCCTATGTATCTTGCCGAATCCTTAGGCTATTTTGAAGAAGAGGGTTTGAAAATAGAACTCACCAACGGCGGCGGCGCTGACGCCGTGATGGCGTCCGTCCTTTCGGGGGATTCCGATATCGGGTTCTGCGGACCAGAGGCGGCGTTGTACGTACTCGTCGGCGGTTCAAACGATACGCCAAAAGTCTTTGGACAGCTCACCAAGCGCGACGGCTCGTTCTTGGTTTCACGCACACCCCAGCCCGATTTTAAGTGGACGGATTTGAAAGGCCAAGAAATTCTTGCCGGACGCAAAGGCGGCGTACCTGCCATGACCTTTGAATACGTATTAAATCAAAACAATATGACGGACGGTGTGGATTTACGCCTGAATTACGACGTGGCTTTCAACCTGATGACCAGCGCGTTTGAGGCGGGAACGGCGGATTATTGCACTATGTTCGACCCCGTTGCATACGAATACGAGGCTGCGGGCAAGGGTTACGTCGTTGCCTCCGTAGGCGAGGCGTCGGGCGAAGTCCCCTACACCTGTTTTATGGCAAAAAATTCTTGGATAGACGGTAATAAAGAACAAGTAGAAGGCTTTCTTCGCGCCGTTACGAAGGCGGTTAAATACGTCAACGAAACGCCGTCCGCGCAGGTCGCACCCTATCTGACGAAATATTTTGAAGGCGTTTCCGAAGCATCCCTTGCCGCTTCCGTAGAACGGTATAAAAATATCGACGCATGGCGCACCGAGCTTTCCATGACGGAAGACAGTTTCAACCGCTTACAAGATATTATTGAAAACGCCGGAGAACTGACCCGTCGTGCTAAATTGGACGAAATGGTCGTCAACACGTACGCAAAAAAGGTGTATAACGAAGTGTACGCAAAATAAATTTTCACCAAAGGAACTACGCAAATGAAAGAGGTTTTACGTTTTGATAACGTTTCGATGCACTATCACAGCAAACAGGGCGAAACGGTCGCGTTGGAAAACGTGAACTTTTCGGTAAACGAGGGCGAGTTCGTCGCCATTATCGGGCCGTCGGGTTGCGGCAAAACCACCCTTTTATCTTTGGCGGCAGGACTTTTGAAACCTACCTACGGAAAAGTGATATCCGACGGCTATTCTTTTGGGTATATGCTGCAAAAGGACGAACTTTTTCCTTGGCGGACAATCGAAAAGAATATCTTTCTGCCCTTGGAAATCAAGCGCGCTAACACGGCGGAAAACCGCAAACGCGCCGTTGCCCTTGCCGAAAAGTACGGATTGAAACAGTTTTTGAAAAATTATCCGTCCGCCCTTTCCGGGGGCATGCGTCAAAGGGCCGCTCTCATACGCACTCTTGCAGTCAACCCCGACGTATTGCTCCTTGACGAGCCCTTTTCCGCGCTTGATTATCAAACCAGACTTTCCGTCTGCGACGACGTATATAAAATTATACGCAGCGAAAAAAAGACAGCTCTGCTCATTACGCACGATATCAGCGAGGCGATCTCGGTTGCGGATAAAATCTTCGTCCTTTCCCACCGCCCTGCAAAAATCGTGTCCGAGCACGTCTTAGATTTCCCCGAAACAGAGCCTTTGAAACGGCGTGAAAACAAAGAATTTTCCCGTTGGTTCGAACGGCTTTGGAAGGAGCTGAACCAATGAAAAACCACACTATTTCCAAAGAACATCTTCACTATCTTCGTCGCGTCCGCACAAAAAGCGTCTGCGTCAACGTGGCAAGATTGACTATTTTATTTCTCTTTCTCACGCTTTGGGAATTATCCGCGCAAAACGCCTGGATAAACCCCTTTATCACCAGTTCTCCGTCCCGTATCTATAAAACGATTGTGGAAATGTATAAAAACGGCTCGCTTTTCCATCACGTCGGCACGACGCTTTGGGAAACGCTTGCAGGCTTTGCCATCGCGGTTATCTTGGGATACTCTATCGCGCTCGTGCTTTGGTGGAGCGATACCGTTCGTCGGATCAGCGAGCCCTATTTCGTCGTTTTGAACGCTCTGCCAAAAATCGCCCTTGGCCCTTTGATTATCATTTGGTTTGGTACGGGCAACGAAGCCATCGTATTTATGACGATTTTAATCGGTTTGATCGTTGCGATCTTGAATATGTTAAACGGCTTTATGGCGACGGATAAAAACAAACTTTTATTGTTGCAATCGATGGGCGCGAATAAGTTGCAGATACTTACCAAGCTCGTCATTCCCTCGTCCTTGCCGAATTTCATCTCTATGCTGAAAATCAACGTCGGTATGGCTTGGATCGGCTCGATCATGGGCGAATACATCGTATCCAAAGCCGGTATCGGGTATCTGATCGTGTACGGCGGTCAGGTATTCAAACTGGATTTGGTGATGAGCGCCGTCGTAATCTTGTGCGTGCTTGCCGCGGCAATGTACGCCGTCGTGGCGCTGATAGAACGGCTGGTCATTAAAAATAAATAACACGATTAAGGCGGTTGTACGTTTTGCACAACCGCCCACTTTTTATCCTTTTACCGCGCCGCTAGTCACACCCTCGACGTAATAGCGTTGCATACTCATAAACAAGGTTACGATAATGCCGCCGACCACGAAAGCTCCCGCGCAAAAAACGGTAAAGTTGTCGTTGAAACTGTTTTTTTCCGCGTTTATCATTTTATACAACCCAAGCGCAACGGTATATTTTTCCCGATCGCTGATAATCGTATTGACAAAAATGAAATCGCACCACGGCGAAATAAACGACGTCAAAATCGTGTATACGATAATTGGTTTTGCAAGCGGTAAAATGATTTTTGCAAAAATCATGGGTTGGCTTGCCCCGTCTAAAACCGCCGCCTCTTCCATCGCTTTTGGCATCGTATCGAAAAAGCCTTTACAAATATAATAGGACAACGCCGCGCTGCCCGAATACACCATGACAAGCGCCACCAGAGAATTTGTCAAATTCATGGCTTTTAAGATGAAATACACGGCGATCATACTCATAAACCCCGGAAACATCCCTAAGACGAGCAACACGTTCATAATCGGTTTACGGAGTTTGAAACGCAGTCGCGACAACGCATAGCTGACCATTAAAATAAAGATTGTCGTCAAGGCGCAGGACGAAACGGAAACGATTAACGTATTTCCCAACCACTTGGAAAACATGGTTTCCCGAAACAGTCGGGTAAAGTTTCCCAGCCCCAAACGCAGATTATCGGGTACGAGTGTATTGATAATCCCCGTCGACGGCGTGACGCGAAACGCCGTGTATATCAGATAGCAAATCGGCAACACCCACAACACCCCAAGCGTTGCCAGTAAAACGTACACAAAAACGTTCGCCGTGCGCCGCCGCCATTTTAACAACGTGATTTTTTTATCTGCTATCATTGAAAAGCCCCCTCGTTCCGCGCCGCCGACGTACGATTAAACGTAATGAGCGATAACACTGCGCTGATGATAAAAATAACGATACCGATTACAGACGCAACGTTATATTTAGGATTACGGTCGGTCGTTAAACGGTATAACCAAGTTACCAACAAATCGGTAGATTGTGCCTGTGTGCCGCCGCCATAATACACGTTATCCACAGGTCCGCCGCCCGTCAGCAGCCATATGACATTGAAATTGTTAATATTTCCAACAAATTGTGTGATTAAATAAGGCGTTGTGATATGCAACATATACGGCAACGTGATATGGAAGAAAATCTTTATCCCGTTCGCCCCGTCAATACGCGCCGCCTCGTAAAAATCGTTGGGAATATTCAAGAGTATCCCCGAACACATCAATAAGGTATACGGCACCCCTATCCAAATATTGACCAAAATAATCATAATCCTTGGCAATAGGGATAAATGCCGCGCGTCTGTCAGCCATAGAATATTTGTCCCCAAAAGCTTGTTCAGTATCCCGTCGCTGTCGAGAATTTTTTGCATGAGCAATAGTGTCACGAATTGCGGAATTGCAATCGCAAGGACGAACAGCGTACGCCAAAGCAGCTTTAATTTTATCCCCTTTTTATTGATAATCATGGCGATTGCCAAGCCTAAGAAATAGTTGGTAAACGTCGCAAAAAACGCCCAAATAAACGTCCAGACCAAAACTCTCAAAAACACGAACGCAAAACCGCTCGTCCCACCCGACAGGGAAAATAAGGTTTTGAAATTGTCGATCCCTACCCAGTCGAACAGTTTCCCCGGCGGCATGTGCGCATAATTATAATTCGTAAACGCAATCAACACCATGAACACGAGAGGCATCACTGTAAACACCAACAATCCGATAAAGGGCAAAAGCAAAAGGGGCGCGTAAAACCGTTCGTTTAAGAGCATTCTTACGTCATCTTTGAACGTGGGTATCTTTTCCCCTTTTCGACGGCGCAAATCGTTTTCATAACTCCCCTTAACGTTCATTGCCCATATCCAGACAAACACCAAGACGAGTATAATACTTACCACGCCGTATAACAGAATTAAAAAACTGTTATCCCCTTTTACTTTTTCAAAAATCTGTAGTTCTTCATTCCATTGTTCCCCCGAAAGTTTCGTCCCGAGGTCCCCCGAAAATAAATGCAGGATATACCGACCGCCAAAAAGGAACGTATACAACACGAAAGCCAATTCCACTAGCATATATAACGCACCTTTTACAATTTGTCCCCGTGCAATCTGTCCAAACCCCATAAACGGGAAACTCAGCCGCGTATATACCGATCCGTCTTTCAAGGCAGATACAGTTTTCGGCAACAACGCTCGCCGTTTTTGATTTTTTATCGTCCGTTCTTTCACAGTCTAACCACTCCTTTCGACGGTTATTTTATTCTGCAAGCCCCGTCTGCCCTTTCGTCGTTGTGGATTTAATCGCCGACACACAGGCGTTTAACTGCGCCCGAAGATCAAATCCGCCGCCTTGCGCGCCCGTTACCATAGCAACGCCCAACCCCTCCATGGGAACCCAAAGGGTAGACGGAACGTTTTTCTGCGTTTTACTATGCTGTAATTGCTGCGTAATCGCCTTAGCACAAACGTCCGCCTGTACACGTTCGTCCTGACGTGCCTGCGTATCCGTAGGCACGAAACCGCGCGTTTCAAAATGTTTAATCTGATTTTCACGGTTGGTGTAGAATTCCGCAAAATCCATCGCTGCCGTCTTATTGGCAGAATAATTGTTTACACCCATTAATTTATATCCGGAAAAGGAAACGAGTTGCACTTGTTCTTCCCCTGCCAGCCCTTTATTCAAGGTATACGTAGGCAGTTTCGCCGCCGCGAAATTATCCCCCAAGTACCGTTCGATCGTCGTCTTATTCCAAATCCCCGATACCGCAGCCACAATAGAGCCGTCGTTAAAGCCCGCCGTGATTTTAGAATCGTTTGCATCCGCCTTTACACGACCGTCTTTTACGTAATTCCACATGGCTTGCGTAACAGCCACACCCGTTTCATTGTTAAAATCGCACTCGATTGCTGTTTCCGCCAAATTTTCATTGTAGGTCACGTCATACCCAAGCCCTTTTCCAAAATAAAAGGACGAAGAATACCAGCCGTCCGTCATCGGGAAAGCAAACTGTTTGCTGGCGCTGCATTTACTTAAAATACCGTCGATACTCTGCACGTCCGTTTCCGTCAGCACTGCTTTATTGTAATAAAGGAAAAACGTATTGTCCGTATACGGCATACCGTACACGCCTTGCTGACCGCCTACCGTTACCGTTGCCGAGTCTATCGATTCTTCCGAATTTGCCGCTTTTACGCGTTCCAACCTATCCCCTGCAATACGGGCAAGCGCGTCGCCGTTGATAAGCTTTGGCAACTGGTCGTTGGGGCAGGAAAATACGTCCGCCGCATTTTCTACGTCGTTCAAAATTCGGGTTGCGATATCGTTTTCCCCCTGAATATCTACAACGAAACGATAATCCTTGTCAGGGTGCAACGCCTTAAAATCTTCCGCAACCTGCAAAGCAAACGCTCGGTCTGCCTCCGATACCCAAACGGTAATCACCGTACCGCCCTTATCCGCACTCGTACACCCCACAAAACTTAATACCGACATAACGGCAACCGCGCCACATGCTATCCTTTTTCTATTTTTCATTACTTTGCTCCTTTCCTTTTGCAAGGCTTTTCTCTTAGTCTTTCTTTTCTCCCTCCTTTTTATACGCCATATAAAACAAAAATCTCTCTCGCTTTCACGAAAGAGATTATTTTTAACGTTATGATGATTTTATCCGTATTTTAACGGTTGTAGGTTTCCGTCAAACCCTTTAACCAGACCGCTTTTCTACGCCCAAAATCATTGTTTGTAAATCGAAACGTCCAATTTTGATTGCCGAGCGTGGACGGTGCGTTCAAGCGCGCCTCCTCGCCAAAGCATAATATATCGTGCATCGGCACGATTACTTTGTCCGCTTTGGACGCAAATAACAATTCGATAATGCTGCGGCACTCGTCCTCCACCGTTTCCGTTAAATACGGCACGTCCAACGCAAGACACTGTTCTTCGAATACCTTTTCAAAATCCTTTCGCTCGCTTTCCGACATATTCTCTAAAAAGGAGCGCAACGTTTCGTTATCGTGCGTACCCGTGTACGCGACGCTGTTGCCGCCGATGAAATTCGTAGGCAGGTATTCGTTTTCGTCATCGCCGTTAAAGGCAAACTGAAATACTTTCATACCGGGATAGCCCGTCGTTTTCATGAGCGCGTATACGCCGTCGTCCAAAACGCCGAGATCTTCCGCAACGATTTCATAATTTTCCAAGCCGTAGAACAGCGCCTCTTTCGGCCCGTCCAACCACTCGCCCTCTTTTGCCGTTTCCGCATGTTTGGGAATCCCCCAAAAGCGGTCGAACGCACGGAAATGGTCAATACGGACGATATCAAATAGACTAAAAGCATACTCGATACGCGCGCGCCACCATTTGTAGCCGTCCTTTTGCATTTTATCCCAATCGTAAACGGGATTGCCCCACAGCTGACCGTCCTCGGAAAAGGCGTCGGGCGGTACGCCTGCGCGCAAAGCGAGATTGTCCGCACCGTCCAGCATAAACAAATCACGGCGGTATTTCCACATCTCCACGCTGTCTTCCGCAACGTAGATGGGCATATCGCCCATGATAACAATTCCTCGTTCGTGTGCGTACGCGGTTAAGGCTTTCCACTGTTTCAAAAAGATATATTGCGTAAACTGCCAAAATTCAATTTCGTCTTTATGCTCGGCAATATAGCCGTCCAAGCCTTTCCCCTCGCAACTGCGGAACGGTTCAACCCAACCCGTCCACGGCGCATAATGGAATTTTGTTTTCAAGGACATAAACAGCGCATAGTCCGCATATTTCCCCTCGGCAAGAAAGGCTTTCCACGACGAACACTCTTTATCAAAGCGCGCAAACGCTTTTTGCAAAATTTTAATTTTGTTTTCAAACTGTTTTCCGTAATCAACGCGGCGCTCGTCCGCAGACCAATCCACCGTCTTGTAATCGCACTCTTCCAAAAGCCCGTCTTTTACGAGCAGAGCAAAATCGATAAAATAGGGATTGGGTGCGTCGGATGCGCACTATTGATAGGGACTGTCGCCGTACCCCGTGGGGAGCAAAGGCAGTACCTGCCAAATTTTCATGCCTGCCGATTGCAACCAATCCACGAACGCGTACGCGCCTGCTCCTAACGTGCCGATTCCGCAATCGGACGGCAACGACGACACCGGCATCAATACGCCTGCTTTTCTTTCTTTTTTTATTGTTTGCATATTCTCTCTTCCTGCCTTACAAAGTAAGCGATTTTTCGTAAGTGTGTCCCTTTTTTGCGGTTTCTATTCGTTCAACAGCCTCGCAAGTAAAATCTTTTCCGATTTTGCCAGACCGAGCGGACGTTCTTTTTCTATCGTATCAGCCGCCTGTTCTTTCAAAACGGCAACTGCGTCCTCTTTTTTCGTTGCCAACGCATAGGCAAGCAAAGCGCGTTTTGCAGAGGCCGTACTTTCTTGCAAACTCTCTTTGCAGAGCTTTGCGCTCTCTTCCGCGTTTTGAATATCCCCTCTGATTGCGTGCATATATGTCAATTCCACGGCGATTTGCATCACTTGTTCATACGGCAAATATTCCTGCGAAAGCGCAAGACGGTTCAAACAGTCTGCCGCGCGCTCCATTTCGTTCTTTTCCAAATGATAACGGTAGCGAAGGTCGAGCATAACGGCATACAACGGTTCGTCCTCGGCAAGTTGCGGAACGCCGTAATACAGGTTTTCGTCAATCTCGGAAAATATTTTACCCTCGTATAAATTGCCTTGAATTTCCATCGCCGCCAGCATATTTTTTTCGGCAGGTGCGTTGTTTTTGATACCGACGTAAACGAGCGAATCCGTTTTTCCGCTTGCGTATTCGAACGGCACTACGTTGAGCAAAAACAAATACGCCGTATACGGAACAGCTCCCCAAAGAACGAATTGTATTTCCCATAAACAGGTGCAAAGCACCGCGGCGGCAACCAACAAGAGCAGTACAACGCCGCTAACAACCAACCCGCCGAGGGTATATTTTACGGCACGTTTTTGCATATTGCCGCCCGTTTTTGGGATTACCTGCGTTTCATCCGCCGCGAACGGCGAAACCAAACGGACACGTTTTTTGCCCTGACCGCGCACGATTTTGAAACAGAAAAATTTTACGAGAACGTATTCCATTTTTACCGACCAAGCAGCAAATACGTGACCGAGTTCATGAAAAATCGGTGCAAAGACGAAAGAAAGCGCCATACCGACCAAACACCAAATCAAATCCGTCGTGCCGCCTTTCCATGCAAAGAAAAAGGTCAACGCAAGCCCTGTCAATAAAAGCAGCGTTTGCACTACGGCGTAAATTGTCGCAATCCGTCTTTTCATGTCCGTTCGTTCCTTTTTATTCCATCAAACCGCGCTTGATGGCGTATCCTTCTAAATTATCCCTATCGCTTACCGTCAATACGGTAAACCCAAGCTTGTCCATCAACGTCGCCAAAAGCACCGCGCCGCCGACAATGACGTCCGCGCGTCCTTTGGGCATACACGGCAACGCGGCAATTTCGTCCACCGACATACCCGACAACTTGTCCGCGAGCGACTGTATTTCCGCAAGAGAAATCTCCGTCCCCGTAATCCTTTTCGAATCGTACGTTTGCAGTCCCAAATATTGCGCGGCGAGCGTCGTCGCCGTACCGCCGATTCCGCAAAAAAGCTTTGTCTTGGGGATTTTTCCGTATTCTATCGCCGCGTTTTCCGCCACCTTTTTTATCGCGTTCACGTCCCTGCCGCAACGGTCTTTCAAACGTACCACGCCGACGTCCAAACTCTTTTTATAAACGAGTTTACCGCCCGATTTTACGACGATTTCCGTACTCGCCCCACCGATATCGATAACAGCGCCGTCCGCTTTTCCCAACGCGCCTAAAATGCCGAGTTCCGCCTCTTCTTCCCCCGACACAACCTCAATTTGCAAGCCGCAGAGCCGTTTTACTTTATCCAAAAACTCCGCGCGGTTTTCCGCCGTACGCACCGCCGCCGTAGCAAAGGCAAACACCTTTTCCGCGCCGCCCTCTATCGCCTGTTTATAAAAATCGGCAACCGCCTGTGCAGAACGCTCGATAGCGGCAGGCAATAGCGTGGGTTCTTTTGCCAAACCCTCACCCAGCCTCGTCGTATGCAAGCTCTTATATAAAACTTTTCCGTCCGCCACAAACATAAGGCGAACGGAATTCGAGCCGATGTCAATCACGGCAAATTGTTTCATTTATTTTTTACCTTCTAATTCAATCAACTGTTGATACAAAATCTGCAAACCTGCTTCGGTCTTATAATATTCGAGCGTGCCGACCTGCTTTTCTAAGAGTTCTTCTTGGCGCTGAATTTCCGCCCGTTTGTGGTCGATTTTTTTATTCAAACTTGCAATCGTCACCCATTGATAAATCAAAAAGGTCAGCAAAAACACAAGCAACGCCGTCACCGCTGCGGTGCACGCCGTTATGATTCTTCTCATCTTATCTTGTGTCATATCTTATCCCCCATTTTAGAGAGTTTTTTCTTCGTTTTGACCTTTTTTGCCACTTTGATTGCCTTATTATAGCACACTTTTTCCAAAAATGCAACTATTCTTCGCAAAGTTTTCAAATATATTATTCCACCAACGGCGTAACCTATCCACATATAAAAACGCAGATTTGGGAAACGGAAACGGTATGCCGCGTACACGCACAGCATTGCAAAACAGACGAAAAACGCCGCGTCTAATAGGATTCCGACGATTTTGTTTTTCCCTTTTTCACAGCGGAACAGCGCGCGCAATAGTACAAAAATTTCATACAGCAATCCGCCGACCAATCCCACGGCGACACAAAGGCAAAATACGCCAAACTGTCCTTTACTGTCCATTTATTTGAAAATTCTCGCCGCAAAATTCTTGCCGCCGTACTGCACGCCCGTCAGCGTACCCTCCGCCGTAAACGAGCCGTTTGATTTGGAAAATCCCGTGATTTTCAAACCCGAGCCGATTACGTTCAGTCTTTCTCCGCCGATAAGCGATAACACGATTTTCACCTCGGAAAAGGCAACCACGCTTTCCACGGCGCTGACCGTTAAAAATTTCCTTTGTTCGATTGATAGAGTATGTTTTGCACCTTGATTTTCTTGCATGGTTTATCCTATGCACGAAAAACCGTTTCTATGTCTTATCTTCAAATCTTTCTAAAAAGGAACGTTTCACGCCGTCCGTTTTATATTCGGCAAGCGTATCGAGCTGTACGTTGTGAATACTTTGAAATATATTGTTTTCCACGTTCGGGTTTTCCTTTTTCAGCTCCGCAATCAACGCCTTTACCTTGCGGCGCGCCGAAAAGGTATCTTCGTCCCCACCCGTCAAATTTTGCGTAAATTTACAAGCGCAAGCAATAAATTGCAAGCCGTTATATTCCTGCCAGCGCAAAATGTCGTTTTCCAAAATGCAATACATCGGGCGAATGAGTTCCATTCCGTCGAAGTTGGTGCTCTTTATCCGCGGCAGCATACCTTGTATCTGCCCCCCGTACAGCATTCCCATCACCGTCGTTTCAATGACGTCGCTCTTGTGATGACCCAGCGCAATTTTATTGCAACCGAGTTCTTTTGCTTTTGCGTACAAGTGCCCACGGCGCATGCGCGCACAAAGATAACAGGGCGATTCCGCATTCGCCGCGTCCGCCGCCGCAAACACTTCGCTTTCAAATACCGTAATCGGAACGTTCAAGAGCCGCGCATTTTCTTCGATTTTTGCCCGATTTTCTTGATTATAGCCAGGGTCCATCACCAAGAAGATTAATTCGAACGGCACGTCGCTGTGGCGCTGTAATTCTTGCATCAATTTGGCAAGCAACATGCTGTCCTTTCCGCCCGAAATACAAACGGCGATTTTGTCCCCTGCCTGAATCAAAGCGTATTTTTTAACCGCCAAGACAAAAGGCGACCATATCGTTTTGCGATACGTCGTAATAATCGAACGTTCGATTTGTTGATACTTTTCCAAAGTTTTCGCCATATAGCCCTCGCCTTTGCCTTTTGTATAACTAAGTATAGCACATATTTTTTCCAAAAGCAAGCATTTTTACGAACATTTGTTTGTTTTTATGTAAATTTTTTAATACGGAACGTCCCACAAAGCAAAAACACGCCCTGAAAGGCGTGTTTCTTGTTGTTCTTTGTATAGTAATACCCCGCGTTTTCACGCGGGGATATTTATTTTGGTGGAGATAATAGCACGTAAACGAAAATGTGAATAATTATATATTAAAAGATTGTTTAAGATATTCAACCAATTGCTTGGCTGTGTTTCTATCAAGATGTATAACCTGACTCTGTTTTCCTTTTTCTTGCCTATGGTTACTGCCAAACGTTTGAATTCGCACATATGTTTCGCCTAAATAATTGTAATCATTATATTCAGCCTCGCAAAATGTTAATCCGCCTCTCATAGCATAATAGTCGTTACTTTTTGTAATTTTAGTTATAACTGCCATATTTTTTCTCCTTAAATAGTAGTGAGATTTCTCTCATATTATATATTCGACAAAAAAATGCAGAATCCTCTTTTTTATAAAAATATTTTAGAAAATATTAAATTAGCTTTCTTTTAGTCAAATAACAAGCAGATTTTGACTGTGCCAAAGCAGCGCGTTGCCGTCAATATTCGCCCCTATATTTTATTCACGTCTACGAACAACGCTCGCGCGTAAGGAGCATAGCGACGGAATAGCGAGTTCCGAGCGTCAGCGCTGATAAGTCGGATCGTAGCCATGTCGTTCTGTGAGCCA
>JAZNXZ010000030.1:0-4995 GCA_045594165.1 Candidatus Scatosoma sp. | reverse complement strand
CCGTTCCTATCCCATAGAAGAGCTGTTAAAGGAAGCGGAAGATTTAGGGGAAACAGCAGAACTGATTGTGGTGGCGCAGGACACGACGCGCTACGGGGAAGATTTATACGGTGAAAACCGTTTTGTCGAGCTTTTGCAACGTCTTTCCGCTTTGGAAAACATCAAAAAAATCCGTTTATTGTACTGTTATCCCGATGTAATCGGCGACGAACTGATAAACGAGATTGCCCAAAACGATAAAATTTTGAAATATATCGATATTCCGATGCAGCATACGGAAGACCGCGTATTAAAATTGATGAACCGAAAGGGTACGCGCGCTAAATATCTTGCACTCCTTGAAAAATTACGTGCAAAAATTCCCGATATAGCCATACGTTCTACGTTTATTTCGGGTTTCCCCTCGGAAACGGAAGAGGAATTTGCGGCGATGCTCGATTTTATACGGCAGGCAAAACTTTTGAATTGCGGATTTTTTGCTTATTCAAGAGAGCCTGATACGGGTGCTTACCGCATGAAAGGACAGGTGCATCATGCGACGAAAAAACGCCGAGTGCGCGCTTTGTATGAAACGCAACGGTTGATTTCGAAAGAATTGCTCACTGCGTTTATCGGTAAAAAAATTACGGTGCTGTGCGACGGCATTGATTATGAAAAAGGTTGTTTTGTAGGACGTGGGTATTTCAGCGCACCCGATATCGACGGAAAGGTGTTCTTCCATGCGGCGGAGGCAATGCAGGGGGAATATTACGAGGTCGAAATCGACAGCGCGGACGCTTACGACTTATATGGACATACGGAGGATTACGAATTATGAATTTACCCAACAAAATCACTTTGAGCCGAATTTTTATGATACCCGTTTTTGTGGCGGTGTTTTTCTTAGACGGCGTATTGCCCGACGTGAAAGGTTTTCCGATTGCATATGCGATTGCGGCGGCGATTTTTGCCATTGCGGCTTGTACCGACTTTATCGACGGACATATCGCGCGTTCTCGCGGTTTGGTAACCAACCTCGGTAAATTCCTTGACCCGATTGCGGATAAGGTGCTCGTTTCTACGGCAATGATTCTGCTTTTGGCAATGAAAGATATCATGTTCCGCGGCTGGAAATGCGGCGACGAATTGTACGTCTTGCTTGCAATCTGTATTTGCGTCATCATGGCGAGAGAATTGATTATCAGCGCGTTTAGACAAATTGCGGCAACGACGGGTTTGGTGCTTGCGGCAGACAAGCTCGGGAAATATAAAACGACCTTCCAAGACGTAAGTATCGTCGTGTTGCTCGTATCGGCGAGCGTATTCGGCAAAGCCGGCGAAGTGCTTTGTATCGTAGGCTTGGTATTGTTTGCGATTGCTACGGTTCTTACCGTTTGGTCGGGCATCTCGTACGTAGTGAAAAATAAACAGGTATTAAAGGACCAAAAATAAGTAAATTTAGACACAAAAGATAGGGGTAACGCATGAAAAACGCGTGTATTGTTTTACAAAAGAAAATCAATCCTTCCGATCGCGGCGTCAACGACGTTTTGGGCGCTTTTTCGGGGTGCGGTTACTCCTTTTCTAACGTGCAATTTTTACTGCAAACGGACGAGAAAAGTATCAAGGCAAGCGTGCAAAAATATAAAGAAAGCGCGGATATGCTCTTGGTTTTAGCGGATAAGACGGCATTACCGATTGTCAAGGGCTATTTTGCCGAGTATTATAATGACAATACCGCACAAAATATATATGGTGGAGCGGGCGTTTATCGGGACAAAAAATCGATATTGTTTTTACTCTCTGCCGACGCTACCGATACGGGTGTGGGATACGTAACAAACGTATGCGTGCCTTATTTACAGCAGCTTAGCGGCGTTCGATACGATAAAATGACGATACGTGCCGTGGGTGCAAACGAAGAACGGGTAAAGGGTTTGCTTGCGCAGGCGGTCAATATGGGCAGTGATAGGCTTTCCTGCCGACATACGCGAAAATACGACGAAGACGTCATTGAAATCACCTACGACAGCAATACGCCGAAGATGCTAATCGACGACGTTTTAAGGCTCTTTGCGGACGGTTTGGGGGATACCGTGTACGCGTTGAACAGCGATAACACCCTAGAAGAACAACTTGTTACCCTTTTGAAATTGCGACGCAGAAAAATCAGCGTTGCCGAATCGTTCACGGGTGGTGGCGTTGCGAAACGTATTACATCCGTATCAGGTGCAAGCGAAGTCTATTTTGAGGGCTTAAACGCCTATGACGAACTGTCGAAAATAAAACGTCTTGGCGTTTCCGAATATACCTTACAAACGGCAGGGGCGGTATCCGATCAAACGGCGTACGAAATGGCAACGGGCTTGCTTAATACTGGCTGTTGCGATATTGCGATTGCCACGACGGGGCTTGCCGGACCGAAAACCGACCGTTCGATGCTACCCGTAGGGCTTTGCTTTATCGCCGTGGGGATTAAGGAGCAGGTCTTGGTATATCGCTATAAATTTGACGGCAACCGCGAAGAAATTACCGAAAAGGCAATCAATTATGCGTTATATTTGGCGTATAAACAGTTGAAAAATCTTTAATGCAGAAAAAATAAATAGGAGAATATATAAAATGGCTAACGAAAAAAACACGGATAAAATGAAAGCGCTCGACGCCGTATTATTGCAGATTGAAAAGCAATACGGTAAAGGCTCGATTATGCGCCTTGGCGACGAAGCAGGGCAGACGGAAATCGACGTAATCCCGTCCGGCTGTCTTACGCTTGATTTGGCGCTCGGCATCGGCGGTTTCCCGAGAGGCAGAATTATCGAAATCTACGGCCCTGAATCTTCGGGTAAAACGACGGTTGCTCTGCACGCGGTTGCGGAAGCGCAAAAGATGGGGGGCGTAGCGGCGTTTATCGACGCAGAACACGCACTCGACCCCGTTTATGCAAAGAAACTTGGCGTCAATTTGGACGATTTGTACGTATCCCAACCCGACACGGGCGAACAGGCGCTCGATATCACCGATGCGCTCGTTAGAAGTTCGGCGGTGGACATTATCGTAATCGACTCGGTTGCGGCGCTGACGCCCAAGGCGGAAATCGAAGGGGACATGGGCGATGCGCACGTAGGTTTGCAGGCGCGTTTGATGTCACAGGCACTTAGAAAATTGACGGCAATCGTCAATAAATCGAAAACTTGCGTCATCTTTATCAATCAGTTGCGTGAAAAGGTGGGTATTATGTTCGGTAATCCCGAAACGACGCCCGGCGGTAAAGCATTGAAATTCTACGCAAGTATGCGTTTGGATATCCGTAAGACGGACACGCTCAAGGACGCAGAGGGGGCAATGGGCAACAGAACGAAAGCAAAAATCGTGAAAAACAAGCTTGCGCCTCCCTTCCGTCAGGCGGAATTTGATATCGTATTCGGCGAAGGTATTTCGCAGGAAGGCTGTATCATGGACATGGGCGTGCAGTACGACATTATCGGCAAGAGCGGCGCTTTCTACAGTTACGATGGCAACAAAGTGGCGCAAGGCAAGGAAAAAATGCGTCAATTCTTAAAAGACAATCCCGAGGTTCGCGCGGAAATCGAACAAAAGATTCGCGACGCGGCACGCGGCAAAGCGCCTGAAGAAGTGGCAGACGAAGAATAACCATATAATATAAGGAAATAAACGGGAGTTTGCGTTTTGGCAGATTCTCGTTTTTTCTTTTGCCATTTTTTTACACTTCGCGGAAAGTATTTTTGGTCAAACCATTGACTTTTTTGAAAATATATTGTACAATAGATACGATAGAAAAAATTATAAGTCGGATTTTGGGCAAAAGTGCCTTGGCAAAGGTATAAAACCCCGAAAATTCCGTGTCAATAATGGTTTTATCAATTTAATTTTTTACAGGAGGCGCAAAAAATGCACAACGTTACTTTGAGCGTCCTGTTTCTGGCTGGCGTTCCCGTAGGGGGCGTAATCGGTATTGCGGCAGGCGTAGCTGTGGCAGCGATTTTGGGCGGTACTTTCCTTGGTCAATTTTTGAGCAAGAAAAAGACGGCAAAAGAAATCGGCGTAGCTACTTCGCAAGCGGAAAAAATCGTTGGAGATGCAAAGGCGGAGGCTGACCGTCTAGTTTCCATCGGTAAGGAAGAAAGCAAGCGTGCTATGAAAGAGGCTCTGCTTGAGGCAAAGGAACAGGATTTAAGATTAAGAAAAGAGTTTGAGAACGAAACTAAGGAAAAGAAAGCGGAAATTCAACGCATGGAACAGCGTTTGACGCAAAAAGAAGATTCCTTAGAAAAGAAATCGGAAGCTCTTGAACAGCAAAAGGCAAACCTTTTGAAAAAGGAAGAAGAAATCGATGTTTTGAAGGTAAAACTCGATTCTCAGCACGAACTCATGATCCAAGAATTGGAAAAGGTGTCGCAGTTGTCTCGTGAAGAGGCGAAAAAGCAACTTTCCGAAGAGATTTTGGACGACGTACGTCACGACGTAGCGATTCAGGTACGCAACCTTGAACAGCAGGCGAAGGACGAGGCGGACATGAACGCGAAAAAGATTATTTCGCTCGCGATTCAAAAATGCGCGGCTGATCAGGCGTCGGAAATTACCGTTTCCGTCGTACCCCTGCCCAACGACGATATGAAAGCTCGTATCATCGGGCGCGAAGGTAGAAACATTCGCGCGTTGGAAAACGCAACGGGGATTGAGTTGATTATCGACGATACGCCCGAAGTGGTAATTTTGTCGGGGTTTGACCCTGTTAGACGTGAAATTGCCCGTTTGTCCTTGGAAAAACTTATCAACGACGGCAGAATTCACCCTGCACGCATTGAAGAAACGGTAGATAAAGTTACGCGTGAAATGGATATGCAAATCAAGGAAGCGGGCGAAGCTGCGGTGTTTGAAGCAGGTATCTTCGGGTTGCACCCTGAACTGATCAAGCTGATCGGCCGTTTAAAATTCCGTACAAGCTATGGTCAAAACGTGTATAAGCATTCCGTCGAAGTATCTATGCTTGCA
>JAZNXZ010000029.1:0-4874 GCA_045594165.1 Candidatus Scatosoma sp. | reverse complement strand
AGCATTGGAAGAAGCATTTGGCGTAAGCGCAATGGTAGCAGCAGCTCCCGCAGCTGGTGGTGCTGGTGCAGAAGCAGCTCCCGCAGCTGAAGAAAAGACCGAATTCGACGTTGTTCTTAAGGACATCGGCGCTAACAAGATCGCAGTTATCAAGGTTGTTAAGGAAGCTACCGGTCTTGGTCTTGCTGACGCGAAGAAAGCAGTTGAAGCTATGGGCGTTATCAAAGAAAACGCACCCAAAGCTGACGCTGAAGACCTCGTTGCAAAACTTAAGGAAGCTGGCGCTACGGCAGAACTTAAATAAGTTTTATTTGAGCAAAAACGGCTCGTCCTATCGGACGGGCTGTTTTTTTGTTTGCGGTGAAAAGCAAGGGGGAAAGGGTAGGTTGCAAGGATGTATGAGAAGAAAACAAACAAAATCGACAAAATTGCGCCGAGCTTTGTGTAAAACGGGTAAAAATAAGGAAAAATTTTTGTAAAACCACTTGACGGAAAGCGAAATAACACTTATAATAATATAGCAAGAGAATTAAAAACGGAGAGAATTATTATGGGCAAGATCGTGAAAAAGATAGCGATGGGCGTGTTGGCGCTTACGTGTACGTTTGGTTGCGTAGGTACCTTTACCGCGTGCGATGAAGGGAATCCCGAGGCGCAGATCGTTTTGGAATTCAACGGGCAGGAATATACGTTGAATTATCAACTGCACAAAGACAGAACCCCTAAAACGGTAAATCATTTCATTTGGTTGGTTGAAAATCAGTATTACGACGGACTTTGCGTGCATAATTATCAGGCGGGGAGTAGCGGTAAATTATATACGGGTGCGTATGAAGTAGACGCAAACGGCAATCTCGATTATAGAGATTATTACGAGTTTGTACAAACGACGAAAGGCTTTACGCATACGGTATGGCGTGACGCAGAAAAAGAAGATCCTCTGTTTACTTTGTACGGTGAATTTAAGGAAAACGGATTTAACGTAGGGCAGAACAACCGTGACGCCTTGAAGCAGGAATACGGTTCTTTGGCGATGTTTTATCACACAACAGGAAAGGACGGTGTGGACGTTTTTGTGGCGAACCCGAACGGTTCGGAAACGCCCATCAAGAAAGTTTCCGGTTACAGTAAAAACAGCGCAACGTCGATGTTCTCTATTTCTACCGCTACGAGTGCAAAGTTGGAAGAGGGGCGTTGTACGTTTGCAACGTTAAACAATAAAGACGTATTGGAAGATTTGGAAGAGGCTATTGCCGATTATATCGAGGACAACGAAGAGTTTGTGACGGAGACTACCGTAACCCAAGACCCGGGCGATAGTATTGTCGGCAAAAAGAATTTGCAGGTAAAATACCAAGTTCCCAACGAACCGATTGAAATTAAATCGGCGCGCATTACGAAATATTAAGGATAAAGAGAAACACCTTGTAACCAAGCGGTTACAAGGTGTTTTTTTGTTTATCCAAAAGTTTATGCGTTTGCGTTTAACCAAGCGTCTTTTTTATCAGCGCCCATGCGGATAATGTCTTCTTTTGTATATTTGCTTTCTTCGCCGCCGTTGGTGTACAGAAAGAAATGTCCGCTTTCCGTTTGGTACAGGCTTTCTTCATAGCCTTTGGGATCGCCGTAAACGCCGACGGTTACTTTTTTGACAAGCGTAGCCGTTTGGGTATCGTAAACTTTCTTACAAATAACTTTTTGCATGATGTTTTGCCTCCTTGTTTGAATATTTCCGTAGAGTATTGTATAACAAAGAGGGGGGCCGTGTCAACTGTATTACGGCTGATTTTGCTTGGAAATTTTAGCCGTTTACGTCAATTATTTTTCCGTTTTGTACCGTTACGCGATAATAGGCAAGAGAATATAGCCGCTCGCCCTTTGACCGTACCAAACCGCAAACGAAAGGATCGTCTGTCAATACGACGGCGATAAAATCCCCCAAAAACGCACGTATTTTATCGGCGTCGGGGATTAACTCGTCGGATAGAAATTCGGCGCAATTTGCGCCGATTAACACACTCTCGAAAAAAGCGTAAGGGAGTATTTCCGCCGCGATTTTATCCTCGTCCTTTTCCTCTGCCGTTTGCGTGCGGAGGGTGAACTCCGTTCTATGAAAATCGCCGTTTTCCAAGGCCCAAGCGCATATCGCGCTCCGTCCCAAACGGTCGGATAAAGGTAATTCCGCATGTAAAACGTTTTCGGAAAGGGTATAGGAAAGGATTTGTTCATCTAACACCTTTTCGCCGTTTTTTCGAAAGACGAGCAGGCGTTTTCCCGTGTGCGTCGTACCGCTGACGAGGATATACTCTCCGCTGATTTCTGCGTTAAAATCGGAAAAAGCGGGGGGCAGATATGCGGTGAACGTATGGTCGGGGCTTTCCACGGCAAGCTGTAAACGCCCCTGCGAAAAGGCGGTGAGCAGGACGTTGTCAATCCGTTTTTGCCACAGCGTTCGCAAGGTAAAATCGGTGGGGGTAAAGTTGGCGGCGTAGATAGCAATGCCGTCGGCAAGCAGATATACTTCGCAATGAGGCGGGGGAGAAAAACGAATATTTTCCGTCAAAAAGAAAGTGATGGGCAGAGCGTTCTCAGGTAGAAATTCCACGAAAAGATTGTCCTGTAAGGACACCTCGGCAAAGCGTTCAAAACGATCGGTTACGCCAAAAAAGACGCCGCCGAGGCGCAGGGCGCAAGGCTGAGAAGATAAAAAATAAATTTTCATACTTTATTGTATTCTTTTTTCGTTTTGAAAAGTATAAAAAGGAAAAAATAAGTAAATAATTCCTACGCAAGTAAAAAATTCGGAGGCGAATTATGAATAAAATCAACGGCTATACGGAAGAAGAGGCGAAAAATTTAGTAGAATACATCAAAGAGGGCAAACGTAAGGGAAAAACGCTGACGTATTTGTTTGAAACGTACGGATTAAACAACGGCAGAGCCAAGGGCAGCGTGCGCAACTATTATTACGCCTTGATGAAAAACGAAAAGGGGGACAAGCGCATCGTGCAGCTTTTGGACGGCTCGGAACTTTCCGTGGAAAAAATTCGGGAGTTTACCGAAGAAGAAACGGACGAGGCGATTCGCAGTATCTTAGCGGAAAAGAGTAAGGGATTATCCGTACGCAAAGCGATTTTTAATTTGGCGAACGGGGATGATAAATTGATGCTCCGTTTACAGAATAAATATCGCAATACGTTAAAAAAAGAGCCTACACGTATCGCAACGATTGCGAAAGAGTTAGGATTGACGGAAGAGAATTTTCTCTCTTCGCGCCAGCAAAAAAGAAAGGAAGAACAGCCCCGTTTTGTAGAAAAAGATTTTTTGCAAAGACGGTTGGAAAAGGAAATTAATTCCCTGTATGATAGGTTGGCGCAGGCGTTAAAAGCAGAAAACGAGCGTTTGCGTGAGGAAAACGCTCGGCTCAAGGGTGAAACTCAAAAGGCAAAATAAGAAAAAGCTTTGTAAAATAACAGCTCCAAGCGGTTTTTGGTATCGTCAAGGAATATGCGTGATAATATTTTTTGCGCATATTTAATAATACAAAAATGATTGACAGACAAACCTAAATGCGTTATAATAATACCATTAAACGCTTTATGGAGAAAACAAATGAACGATAAAAGCTTTGTGCAGAGAAAGACGATCTTGCAAAGGGCGACGGTTTGCGTGGCGTTGATAGCGGCGTTGGCGGTATTGGCGTGTATATTTTTTGTCGGCACAGACGGACAAAAGAACATCTTTTATTATTTTGGTGAATCTCTTTTCGATAAAAAAGCTGCGAATTGGGAAGAATATTGGGGCTTTTTTAACGGCGAGGGACAGAATCCCAGCGAACTGATTAATGCTTGCAAATCGTTGGATACTACGTATATGGTTGCTACGTGCGCTATTTCGGTGGCAACGCTGTTCGGCGTGGCGTGTTTTTCCGTCTTTTCCATCGTTGCGTTTGTGCAAGGTGTGAAGAAAGAAGAATATCACAACACGATTTTGTTTTCGTTGATTGCAGTGATTATTTACTGTACGGGCGTTGCAGGGTTGTTTGCCATGGAAAATATGGCGATGGCAATCCCTTCGACGGCGACGGACAAAGTTACGTTGAATACGGTAACGGTCGTCGGGTTGATTGTTAGCGGCGTGGCTTTTGCGGCTATGCTTTGCGGCAAAACGTTGGAAACGCTCTGGTCTGCGCCTACGCGTGCTCGCGTGGTCAAGACGTATAGTGGGGTGATTGGCGTTTTGGTAACGTTAGCGGTATTCCTGTTGTCTGCGTTTATGACCTTAAAAGCGGAAATCGCTGGTGCGTTTTATGAAGGTACGCCGTTTACGTTTGCTTATTTGACGGTTGCTGGCTTTGGCAACAGAGGGAGTGGCAAGTCGGGCAATATGGAAATTACGGCGCAATTTGCGCAGATTTTCTTCGGTTTTATGCTTATCTTCCTTATGTTGGGCATGCTTAGACAAATCCGCAATCTCGTTAACGACGGTAAATATAAGAGCGGTTTAGGCTGGGCAGTTTTATCTACGTTGATGTCGCTGCTCGTATTGTTGCTTTCCCTTTCGCTTAGCGGAGCGGCAAAGAAAATCGTTGGCAACGGTTGCGAAGTAAACTTGGTATTGCCGCTGTTGGTTTTTGTCCTTAACGCAGTAAATTGGGCGGTGACGCTGGTATGTAAAAAACGTTGTGAAAAAGAACGGGTACAATACATCGATATATAATAAAAACGGGGAGCGTTGTGATACGCTCCCTATTTATTTTGATAATAATCGGATAAGAAACCAAAAAAATCACTCTGTTTTTTTTGCCGCTTTTTTAGCGGCTTTTTTCATTTTAGAAAAAGTTTCTTCGCCCTTTTCCGCTATTTTTTCGGCGG
>JAZNXZ010000028.1:0-4124 GCA_045594165.1 Candidatus Scatosoma sp. | reverse complement strand
GGAAAAATCGCCTTTCGACACGTATTGCCCAACGTCATTTCCGTTATCTTGGTCAGCGCCACGCTCGATTTTGCAGGGTGTCTATTGACGGAATCCTCTCTGTCCTATTTAGGGTTCGGCGTACAACAGCCTCGCCCCACTTGGGGAAACATGCTCACGGGGAGCAACAGTAGCGTGGTCATACAAAATTATTGGTGGCAATGGCTTTTCCCTGCACTGTTTTTATCTCTTGCCGTCATCTGTATTAACGTGATAGGCGACGCCTTGCGTGATGCTCTCGACCCGAAAAACGAATAAAACGACGTATAAGGGCGCATCTTCATCACAAAAACGGAACTTGCCCTTGCTCGTGTACGTCTATGTACACTCCCGTCGGGCAAAACCCGTGTTTTGTGCAAACCTGCAACCCTTCTCCGTTCCACCCAAAATAAAATTTTCGTACCTTGCCAAAGGAGTAACGTATGTCCTTATTACAAGTAAAAGATTTGCATATTTGTTTCAAAACAAGGCGAGGCGTCGTCCGCGCGGTAAACGGCGTTTCCTTTTCTTTGGAGGAGGGGAAAACGCTTGCTCTCGTCGGGGAGTCTGGCTCGGGCAAAAGTGTTTCGGCAATGAGCGTCTTGCGCCTTTTGGACGATAACGGTTATATCGAAAGCGGGGGGATATATCTCGACGACGGAGAAAATCGGATAGAGCTTACGGCGTTGCCAATGGATAAAATGCGCGCTATCCGCGGGAATAAAATTTCCATGATTTTTCAAGAACCTATGACGGCGCTCAACCCCGTATTCAGTATTGAAAAACAACTGTGTGAACCCTTTTTAATCCACCGAAATATGTCCAAAAAGCAGGCGAGAGCGGCGGCGGAACAAATGCTTTCGTCTGTGCAGATTCAAAACCCAAAACGGGTATTGAAAGGGTATCCGCATCACCTTTCGGGGGGGATGCGGCAACGCGTTATGATAGCAATGGCGCTTTCGTGCAAGCCGAAAATTTTAATCGCGGACGAGCCGACGACTGCGCTCGACGTAACGATTCAGGCGCAGATTTTGCAACTGATGAAGGCGTTGCAGGCGGAAAACGGGACGGCGATTTTATTTATTACGCACGACCTTGGCGTAGTGGGGGAAATGGCGGACGACGTTGCCGTGATGTACTGCGGACAGGTCGTTGAACGCGTACCTGCCCCCGTCCTTTTCAAAAAACACGGCTATTCACATCCGTATACGGAAGGTTTGTTGCGCTCTGCGCCCAACGCAAAAAGCGCGGGGAAACGTTTGGAAAGTATCCCTGGGAACGTGCCGTCGCCCTTTGATTTGCCTAAGGGGTGCAAATTTGCGCCAAGATGCAAATACTGCACGGAAAGATGTATCAAAGAAGAACCGACGCTCTTTCCCGTGCCGTCGGAAAACGGCGTATATCAACACACAGTCCGTTGCTTTTACCCCAAAAAGGAGGAACGCAAAAGTGCCGCACACAAAAAACTTGTTATCGATTAAAGGCTTAAAAAAATATTTCCCGATGCAAAAAGCGTCGCTTTTTTCCCGCGCACGCCCTACTCTTCGTGCCGTGGACGGCATTACCCTCGATATCCGTCAAGGCGAAACGTTTGGTTTGGTGGGCGAAAGCGGTTGCGGCAAATCGACGTTTGGGCGTACGGTGCTCGGTTTACAACGCCCGACGGAGGGTAAAGTGTTTTACTATCCCGAACAAGCCGCATCTATTGATTTAACGGCGCTCAGTACGGCAAAAATGCGCGCCTACCGCAAGGATTTACAAATCGTTTTCCAAGACCCGTATTCGTCCTTAAACCCGCGTATGACGGTGGGACAGCTTATCGAAGAGGGGGTAGCCGCGCATAAGTTTTACCGTCGAGGCTCTGAAAAAATGCGCGCCTACGTCATGGAAATTATGCAAAAGTGCGGTTTGCAACCCTATATGATACACCGTTATCCGCATCAATTTTCAGGCGGTCAAAGGCAACGTATCGGGATTGCGCGCGCCCTTGCTCTCCAACCGAAGTTTATCGTTTTAGACGAGTGCGTTTCCGCACTTGACGTGTCTGTGCAATCGCAAATTCTCAATCTGCTTGCCGAGCTGAAAGAAAAGGAGGGCTTGACGTATTTATTCATTTCCCACGACCTTGGCGTCGTGCGGCATATTTCCGACCGAATCGGCGTAATGTACCTTGGAAGAATCGTCGAAACGGGTACGGCAAAGCAAGTTTTTTCCAATCCCCGTCATCCCTATACGGTGGCGCTCCTCAGCGCAATTCCCTCCCCGATACCAAAACGGAAAATTATCTTAGACGGCAAGTTGCCAAATCCCGTTTCGCCGCCGCAAGGTTGCCCTTTTCATACCCGCTGTTTTATGGCGACGGAAGTGTGTCGAACGGTTACGCCCCCGCAGGTGGAAACGGAGGAGGGGCATTTTACCGCCTGTCATTTTGCGGGCAAGACGGCGCTGCAAAAACGCAATTTAGCCATGCGGAAACAATCGGAAAGAGAACTAGAAAAAGCGTTGCCGTGAAAAGCGCGTAAAAAAGTGTTAAAAAATCGATAAAATACAAGGAAATACAAAAATATCCATGTCCGACCTGTTGACAAAAGTGTTGTGAAAGTATTATAATGTTAAATGTTAAGGTTGTAAACCTTACCAAAAATATTTCATTGTTTCGGAGGATATTCAACAACTATCATGGATCACCTACCCCTAAGTATTATCATTGCGGTACTCGTACTCTTTTCAGGGTTCTTTTCGGCGACGGAAACGGCGTTTTCGTGCGCGAATAAAATCAAACTGAAAACGTTTGCAGCACAAGGAAAAAAGAACGCGCAGGCAGTATATAAATTTGCGGATGAAAAATACGACAAGCTCGTTACGGCGATTTTGGTCGGCAACAACCTCGTCAACATTTCGGCGTCTGCTTTGGCTACTATTTTGTTTGCGGGGCTTATACAAAACCAAGATTTAGCGGCAACGGTATCTACGGCGGTACTCACGGTCGTGGTGCTTATCTTCGGTGAAATCACCCCCAAATATATCGCTAGCGTATATCCTGAAAAAGTATGTTTCGCCTTCTATCCTTTGATGCAACTTTTCTATTGGATACTTTGGCCGATTTGTAAAATTTTCGACGGTTTCAAATTTTTGCTGGCGAAAATATTCAAATTAAAGAAAGACGACACGGTTACGGACGAAGAACTGCTTACCCTCGTGGAAGAGGCGGAAGAAAGCGGCGCGCTCAAAGAGGACGAATCGGAATTGGTGCGTTCCGCGCTCGAATTCGACGATTTGAAAGTGGAAGATATTCTCGTTCCGCGCGTAGACGTTTACGCGGTGGAAGAAGATACGCCCATGGACGAAGTCCGTCGGTTGTTTGAAAAGACGGGATATTCCCGTTTGCCCGTGTATAAAGATACGATAGACAACGTTATCGGGGTTATCCACGAACGCGATTTTTATTCTAATTACTTAAACGGCGAAAAAGAAATCGGGCATTTTGTACAAGATATCGTGTTCACGACGGAGTACACTCGCATTTCGACGCTTTTGAAACAGTTACAAAAACAAAAAATCCACATGGCGGCGGTTTCAGACGAATACGGCGGATTGTTGGGTATCGTAACGTTGGAAGATATCTTAGAAGAGCTTGTTGGCGAGATTTGGGACGAACACGACGAGGAAGAGGTGTATTTTGGTCAAATAGCCGACAACGAATATTGGGTGGATGGCAAATGCCCGCCCGAGGTCTTTTTTGAATTGTACGAAAAGGAAGTCGCGGACGAGGACTACGAATCGAATACGGTTGGCGGATGGGTAACGGAACTTTGCGGTCAGCTCCCCAAAATCGGGGAAACAATCCGCTTTGAAGACGTTGAAATTAGAATCGTCAAAGCGACCAAACAAAAGGTATTAAAAGTTCGTTCCCGTCTGCTTACGGCAGAAGAGATGGAACAACTGGATAACGAAGACAAAGAATAATTAAAGCATAACTGAGGTGTTATAAAAATGGCAACGATTTTGGTGACGGGCGGTTGCGGCTATATCGGCTCGCACACGGTTTTAGAACTTTTGAACAAAAACTACGACGTGGTGGTCGTGGACAATTTCAGCAATTCCAG
>JAZNXZ010000027.1:0-16049 GCA_045594165.1 Candidatus Scatosoma sp. | reverse complement strand
TTATTATCGTTCTTTTTTATATGCTTAAATAAGTGTAAAAACACCGAATCGTGCATATCGCAATGAAAAATATTTCGACTGTCCGCCTCCTTATTCTCTTCCACGTCAAAAACGTGTTCAAACAGTTCTGCGCATAAATCTTTCAATAAAAAATCTTTGGTTTCAAAATGCGCGTAAAAAGTCGCCCTGCCCACGTCCGCGGTTTCAATGATATCCCCTACCGTTATCTTGTTATACGATTTTTTCGATAACAAGAAAATAAAAGCGTTAAAAATGGATTCTCTTGTTTTTCGTTGTCTTCTATCCATACTCATTTACCTATACGTTTTTCGTTTTTTGTTCCGTATCGAACAATCAATTTATATTGTAGCGTCAATTTTTCTGTCAAACTGATATAATATAACCGAACATATTGTTCCATAACAAACTAATTATATTATAATTTTTGCAAAATGTCAACGGAGAAAAAATGAAAACAAAGAAAAATATTTTAATTGCCTTTTTGTTAAATTTATGCTTTTCAATTTTTGAATTTTTTGGTGGAATTTTTACAGGAAGTATCGCTATTGCCTCTGATGCGGTACATGATTTTGGTGATGCAATCAGCATCGGTCTGTCCTATATATTTGAAAAAATCAGCCACAAAGCCCCCGACGAAAACTACACGTTTGGATACGCAAGATTTTCCGTTTTGGGCGGTTTTATTACCGTGTGTATTTTAACGATAGGTTCTGTGGTTGTCATTTATAACGCCATCTTACGAATTATTACGCCCACACCAATAAATTATAACGGTATGCTACTCTTTGCATGCGTTGGGTTGTTGGTCAATTTTGTCGCGGCATATTGCACGCACGGCGGCCACTCTATCAATCAAAAGGCGGTTAATTTGCATATGTTGGAGGATTTATTAGGATGGATAATCGTTTTAATCGGAGCAATTATTATGCGTTTTGCAAATTTTCCTATTCTCGACCCGATTTTGTCCTTATGCGTCGCAACTTTTATCCTTTATCATTGTATCATAAAATTAACGGAAATTTCTCGTATTTTTTTAATCAAAACTCCCGCGGATATCGATACGAAACAACTGATAACGGATATCAAGACAATAGAAGGCGTACTGGACGCGTACCACGTACACGTGTGGACGTTAGACGGTGAAATTCGTTGCGCCACTCTGCACGTTACCGTGGAACAACCCGACCAAACCACCAAAGCAAAAATTAAAGAAAAGCTATCTACTTATGGAATATCGCACGTAACGATGGAAATGGAAACACTTTTAGACGCTCCGTTTGAAAAAAACTGTACAATTAAAAAAGAAAGCCATCACGAACGTTGTCATCACCACCATTAATCGTAAATCGTTTACGTCATAATCAATCGGCAAGCATAAAACCAATAATCGTAAAACAAATCCCGCTCCGCAAACACGGAACGGGATAAACTCTTTTTTATGCAAGTTTATGCGAGAATATCGGCAATAATTTTGCCCATTTCCTTAAATTGCGCCTCCATTTCGCTCGCCAAACGGATTTGCGTGCGACAGCGAATAAGGTTATGACCGGGGTATTTCGTTGCGAAATAGGTATCTCCCGCCAAATAATCGGCAAGGAAACGCATACCACATTCAATCGTCATTAAATACGAGCCGTAAGGCAACAATTCCGCCTCACGCGGCGTAATACTGCCCCTTACCGCGCCACAATAGCCTTCGGCATACGCCTTGAAAAGGGTAATATCAAAATGCACTTTGCTAAGATCCTTTTCGTCCTCTGCCGCCGTAGACGCACCAAAACGGATAGAATCGCCAAAATCAAACAGCATAGAACCGGGCATAATCGTATCCAAATCGATAACCGCGCGCGCTGCACCCGTTTCTGCGTCCATCAAAATATTATTGAGTTTTGTATCGTTATGCGTAACGCGCAAAGGCAACGAGCCGTCTTTCAGCCCCTCCATCGCAATCCCATAAGTGTTTTCATGGGAAAGAATAAAATCAATTTCTTCCTTGCACTCTTTCGCGCGGTCAAATTTATCCTCGGCAAGTGCCGCCTTAAAATCGGCAAAACGCTTCGGCGTATCGTGGAAACGCTTGATGGTTTCGGTCAATTTAGACGCGTCGAATTCCGCGAGATAATTTTGAAATTCGCCAAACGCCTTGCCCGAATTTTTGAAAACCTCGATATCGCTCGCGCTTTGATAGGTAACGGTGTTTTCAATGAAGTCATATACGCGGTAACAGTCTGCACCCTTTAAGAACGATTCGCCCGATTTTGTAGGAACAACGTTCAAAGTTTCAATACCGTGCGCTTTCAAATGCTCGGTTACGCCGACGATATTTGCCATCAAACTGTCGGGATCGCTGAACACGCGCGTGTTCATTTTTTGCATAATATAACGTTTTTCCGTCGTAGTAACAAGCAACGTCAAATTGATATGTCCTTCGCCGTAAGGACAAATTTCCGTCACTTCGCCTTGCAAACAAAAATTTTCAGCAACATTTTTATATTCTTTCATATATTCCGACATGATAACCTTCGCGTCGTTTTTTTCTTCTATTATATCCTCTTTTTTATCAAATGCAATAGTGATTATTTCCCTGTTTTTTGGAATTCTTTCACAGAAAATTAAAATGAAATAATTAAACAGTTGCTAAAAACGATTTACAAATATAGTTTTATCTGTTATAATGCACGTATGAGCAAAGAAACATCAACGAAAAAATTTTATATGCATAAGATATCAAATTTGATAAACGTGCAGAAAATCGTAACGATACATTATCAGACTTTGGGAAAAAATTATAGCTTTCCCGAAGAAAAACACGATTTTTGGGAAATCAATTACGTCGATAAAGAAAACGCCTATATCGGTATCGACGGTGAAAAAATTGAGCTGAAACAGGGCGAAATCGTTTTTATTAAACCCAATCAGCCACATTTTGTCGAGAGCGGCAACAAAGAACCGAACTTGTTTATTATTTCCTTTGCCTGCCGTTCGGAATCCATGAACTTTTTCGGGGATAAGAAATATACCGTTCCTGAAAATTTTCGCTATCTTTTGCAAAACATTATGTCCGAGGCAGAACAGACCTTTGATTTGCCCGATTTCGACCCGCATTTGAACGAGCTTAAATTAAAAGAAAACCCCAATCTTGGCGGGGAACAAATTATCAAAAACTCCTTGGAAACACTTTTAATTTACATGCTGCGTAATGCGCAAAAGAAATCCTCTTCTCAGGAGTTTTTCGTGTCAAAAATCGCAGATTCTTCCGAGTTGGAAGACGAAATCGTACGCATCTTACGCTCTAAAATTTACGGGAAATTTACCCTTGCGGATTTAAGCAACGAACTGCACTACGGCACAACGCGACTTTGCACCTTCTTCAAAGAGAAAACGGGCAAAAGCATCTATCAAACCTATCTAAAATTGAAAATTGACGAGGCTAAAAAGCTGATACGTAAAAACAAATCGTTTGCATACGTCGCCGATTTGCTTTGCTTTGATTCCATTTCCACGTTTGCTTTTGTTTTCAAAAAACACGTCGGTATGACGCCAAGCGAATACAGAAACAGTATTAAATAAACAAAAAAGCCCCCAGTTTTACTGAGGGGTACTTTTTTATTAATTTCAATTAAACGCTAAGATTTTGCCCACCGATAATAAAGCCGAATACTACGTCCCTAAAAGTGTAGTGTGCATCACTACTAGACGCCGAATTATGCATTTCAATACGAACGCTACTGCCTCTTTCATGAATATCTTTAATCTTTATCATAACGCGCGTATCTCTAACGTCATCCGAAGATAATTGGTCTTCACCGTATTCGTCATAAACGGGCAGGTAAGTGCCGTCTGCACCATAAATAGCATAACGGATTTTATTGTTGTTCCCTTCACCTGTATCCAAAGTAAAGGTAACTGTTTCAACACCGTACGCATGTAAGTGGGTAAAGAATTCCTTGGACAAAATCAACGTCTTATTTGTACCAGGATTTTCGGTATGCAAATCAATACCGACGACGTTTCCTTGTCCGTCTTTAACAGGCTCGGGAATCCAGTTGCCGTCGTTACCCGTTTGATCGATAGTTAAACCAAAGTTTACGTCCGCTTTCTTAACGTCTAAGAAATCTGCCAACAATTCTTCTACCGTGGTATGCATTTTATCTTCGCTGATTTCATCATTGTGTTCGTAATACAAATCAAAGACTTGCATACCGCCTGCATAAATCAATCCAGTACGTGTAGCAGTCGATTTTTCTACGTCGTAGACGAAGTTGCCTTCCATGTCGGGCTCGCCCGTGTCTTCAGGTTTTACAATCGGTTCAGCTGTATGTATACTATTCAACTGTGCGTAGTGCGTAGTTTGGTGGGTATAGATATGTGAATACGAGTCAGTCTCTTTGTTATAATGAAGATAATGATGATTTACTTTATAAGCATAATGGTAATTTGTGTAACGGTCGGTTAAAGCGAACGGATTGATATACAATTCGTTCAATGCGTCTACGTTTTTACCATCTTCAATCTCTGCCTGCGCTACGTAGTACATACAACGGGTATTGTTGTTAATATCGTTATCGTAGTAGGGAGCGAAGTGATAAGAATAGACAGGTTCCCCTGTCGTTTCATCCGTACCATTAGGCAGAGCTACATAAGCTACACCGACGAAAGAACGCGTAAAATTAGCTGTTTGAATATCCACAATCGCACCGGTTATTTCAATGGCAGGGTCCTCATCAACATTCAAGCAAGTGGGCGCAGAAATATGTAGCATTGCTTTTTTGCCAGTAGGAGCCGTTTCTACTTTATTAGAGAAATAGAAAGGGCTGTTATCACCAAACACAGTTTCTGGTGTGAAATCCACCCCTTTCAAAAGGTCTTTCGCAACGATTAACATGCCAAATTTTGCGCCAGCCGATTTCAAATCAGTATATTCATTTTCACTAATTTCAGCAGCAAAACGCAAACCATTGCTATTTTCTTTTAAGCGTACGGATGCACCGTATTGCATGACAAACGTATCATAGGTTGGTTGCGTTCCAACTGCACTTACGTTGGTGGGATAATGCATTAACGTTATAGAACCAAGCATTAAGGTTGTAATGGCGGGGAAGAGTATGCGTTTTTTAATTTTCATATGCGTACCTCCGTTAAAAAATCGGTTGGGCGTATTCGTCGTCCCAATCCCAGTCGCTATTGCCGTCTTTTCCCGTAGACGTGCGAATAATATCCGCAATAGGTAAATTGTATACGGATAATATCAAAGATTCGTATTCTTTTTTACTTTCCATATTTATCTCATTCATCTCATTCATCTGTTTTGCGATTTAATCCTATTAAAATATCAATTATATTATAGAAAAAAATTTTTGTTTGTCAAGTATTCTTATTTGATTTTTCACACTATTTAACAAGATTTTCACAAAAGAATATCATTTTCACAACAACAATTAAGTGTGTGGAAAACCTTGATTATATATCCACTGGCAAAATCAGATTTATATAGATTTAATTTTGCCGCTTTCCACGTAGAAAACTCGGTTGGCGATTTGTAATGCCGCAGGACGATGAGTAACGATTAAGCAAGTTTTTCCCGACAACTGCTTAATATTTTCAAGCAGTTGCTTTTCCGTATCGGTATCAAGTGCCGACGTTGCCTCGTCTAAAAGCAAGATAGGTCGTTTTGATAAAATTGCCCTTGCTACCGCTAAACGCTGTAACTGCCCTTCCGAAAGCCCCGCGCCCTGCTCCATAAGCGGCGTTTGTAATCCTTGCGGCAACTGATATACAAATTCCGCGCAAGCCACTTTTAACGCCTCGGCAATATCTGTCTTTTGCTTTTCAGGCGAAGTTTCAGGCGCGAAGAAAGTTAAGTTATCGTAAATCGTGCCCGAGAACAAGAAATTCCCCTGTGGTACGTAAGCAAATAAATTGCGATTTGCAGACGATAACGTTTTCGCTTGTCCGTCGTTAAAATCGCCGCAAAGGCGCACCTCGCCGTTGGTCGGCACGTACACGCCGAGCAATAATTTGAAAATCGTACTCTTACCCGCCCCCGACGGACCGGTAAGACAAATAATTTCCCCTTTATTAATACGCGCATTGGCATCGTTAAAGACAGTTTCTCTACCATATGTGAAATGGACTTTTTCAAAAGAGATTGCGCGTAAATGATTATACAAATCGTCTTGATTGACTGCATCAACGGGAATTTCCGTCGGCAAATTGTCAATTTCCGCCAAACGTTCCCCGCTGGCAAGGCGCGTATAATACACAGGAATAATAGACGAAAAACCCGTCAACGGCTGTTGCATTTGCATCAAGAGCAATATGATAGAGAGCATTGCACCGTAATCAGCCTGCGGCGAACGGTAAATCGTGATACTGCAAAGCACAACGGCAAGAATCAATCCGGAATTGCTAAGCAAGGCAAACAAAGCGTTCATCATTGCGCGCAAAACGTTTCGTTTCATGCGTTTTTCGTAATATACGTTAGAAAGCTCGTTTGTTTTTTGCTCGCTATGCCCTTCCGCCCCATACGCCTTTACGGTGAGAATAGAACCCAACCCCTCTTGGACGTAAGAGCGAACTTCGCCGTCCGCCTGCATAACTTCTTTATGACGAAGTTTCAACTTGTTACGGAACAGCGCGGCAAGACCGCCAAAGGTAGCCCCACATACCACGTACAGCAACGTAAATTTCCAATTCAAGGTAAGCAACGCCAAGATTGCCCCGACGCATTGTACGAGCATCCCCGATAAAGTGGGGATAAAACCAACGGTGTCCACCGCAACTTCCTGCGCGTCCGAGGTTAAGCGGTTTAACAAATCGCCACTGTGGTATTCTTCATGAATTTTTCCGTAATCGGAGCGCAAAATTTTTGCATACAATCTTGCGCGGATATCGCAAAACATTTTACTGCGAAGTTTTTCCGCATAATAACCGTCTAACGTCTTAAAGAAAATACGGAACAGCAGCAATACCAAAAGACAAACAGAAAAAATCAGCAATCCGTTTTTATCTTTTTCCCCTGCGCTGTTCACAAGGTACCGAACCATATATGCAAATGCAAGCGAAAAAAGCACCGATAAAACGGTTAAAACAGTCAAGCCGAAAATACCCTTTCCATACGGTTGGGTTTCCTTTTTCAGCCAAAGTTTTCCGTTTTGTTGTGTTTTTTCTTTGCGCATAAGCTTATTCCTTACTCTTTGTCTCATTTTTCCGAAAAGGACGAAGTATTTTTTTAATACCGCCGACGAACTTTGCTTTTGTTAATACGAAAAATCGGCGCGTTTTATAGCGTTTTAAGCGTTTATGCACGTATTTGAGGTATTTTTCATCCGTGCATAAAACGTGTTTATCTTTGCGGAAAAACTCCGTTAAAACACCGATTACCGCATCTTCGGGCACGTTTTCGTCCGAATAGCAGTTATCGCCGCGGATAACGTACCCGTCGTCCGTCAAGGACAAAACACGGTGTAAAACGTAATCGTTACCGCGCTTATAAAGCGCCACGTCCAACGGCTTTAATCGCTCCGTTTTTGGGCGAACGACGATGGTATCACGGCGGCTTTTTAACATGGGCAGCATGCTTACCCCAACCGTCGGCCCAAGGTATACGCCTTTTTCCTGCAACACGTCTTCAATTTTCAATTTTTGTATTTCTTGTGTTTGCATATTATTCGGTAAAACCGTTGCATTGTAAAATTTCGATAAACTGTTTTACGTCTGTTTCCGCACGTTCCCTATCAACTTGATACTCCCCGCAAAGCGCGTCCACGCCCTCTGCAACGGTGTGTTCCTCCGAGAAGAAACGCCACAAAAAAGCCCCCGTTTGATTCATATTGATCATACCGTGGAATTCTTTACTGCGTTCGCCAACGGGTACGACGACGTGTTCGCCGCCAACCTGTCTGATGATAAATCCGTCCTTAATTTTCATAATCCAAGATCCTTATTCGTTCGCTTTTTTGCTGAGCTGATAATTTTTTTTCGCTAAAGCGGAAAATGAAGTTTCCACCGCTTGTTCGGAAATATTGCATTTTAATAGATACGCAGGCGTTTTCGTAATCAATCTGTCGATTAAATCCAAAGTCGCTATCGCATCTTGCGTTACCGTCGGCATTAAAACTTGGTGCAATATACGCACCGACGTTTCCGAGGGCTTTAACGGCTGAATGGAATTTTCCTTTGCTTGTTCTAAAAAACAAAGCCCTTTTAAGAGAACGGAACGCTTTTCGCCCCAATTTTCCTTACCGCGCCACGGCGTTCCGTGTACGATAAATCCCTCTTGTGTTTCTTCGAGTATAGGTTTATCGCCGTTGACAATGCTGCAATTTTTTAAGTATTGCATCCACAAGCGCGTGTGCGTAGATTTTCCTATACCGCTCCGCCCTAAAAAGGCATATCCCTCGCCGTCCACCTCTAAAATCGACGCATGTAAAAGCATGCGGTTTTTTTGCGGTAATTGTAAACAAAGACTGCGGTATAAACAGATATTTTCAATATAACCGTCCGAATAGCCCGGGGATTGTTCTTTTTCTTTCGCAAATTCTTCCGCGGTAACAGCCGCAGTGATATCCACCGGCGAAGTTTGATCTAAGGAAATATATTCCCGACAGAAATTCGCGGTGTATTTATATTGATTGTCAATTTGCACGCGCAAATTCGCTATGTCGTAAACCATAACTTCCCTAAAATCTTCCTAAAATTCTTTCTTAAAATTACGCTTTAATCGGTTGTGCGTATTCTACGCCGAACGTTTCCGCTGTAACCGATTTCATTTTTTGTTCTGCCATCGGTTTATCGTACCAGTCCGTTTTTACGTTTGCAATCTCGTCCACCGTTTCCATGCCTTCGATTACCTTACCGAACGCCGCATACTGACCATCGAGATAATCCGCGTCGTCGTGCATTACGAAAAATTGCGAGCCCGCAGAATCGGGATGTTGTGCGCGCGCCATAGACAAAACGCCGCGTACGTGCGCAATATCGTTTTGAGCAAAACCGTTAGAGGAAAATTCCCCTTTGATGTGATAACCAGGACCGCCCGTACCTCTGCCGTCGGGGTCGCCGCCTTGAATCATAAATCCTGCAATAACACGGTGAAATATAACGCCGTTATAAAAGCCTTTATTGACAAGGGATAAGAAGTTATTCACCGTATTGGGTGCTTTTTCGGGATAAAGTTCCGCCTTGAACGTCTTTCCGTTCTCCATTTCAAACGTTACGATAGGATTTTTCATAATTCTCTCCTTTTTATTCTTCGTATTTTTCCACTTTTACGTTCGCCTCGTTAAAGAGTTGCAAGGAAAAGTCGTCGGGGTAACCGTTTTTATAAACAACGCGCGTGATGCCTGCATTGATAATAATTTTAGCGCATATAACGCAAGGCTGATGCGTACAATAAAGGGTTGCGCCTTTGATGTTGATACCAAAACGAGCCGCCTGAATTACGGCGTTTTGTTCTGCGTGTACGGCAAAACAGAGTTCATGTTGCGTGCCGCTGGGAATATTGAGCTTTCTACGCAAACACTCGCCCTTTTCTTCACAGCTTTTAATGCCTGCGGGCGCACCGTTATAGCCCGTCGTCATAACGCGTTTATCTTTTACAATAACCGCGCCAACGTGGCGGTTTGCTTGAAAACAACTAGACCAAGTAGCCACCGTTTCGGTAAGCTCCATAAACCTTTTGTCCCATTTATCCATTGCCATAAAAACAATTTCTCCTTTTATCACCAGTATGTCATTATGTATTATACCACCTTTTTCCTTGAAAAGCAATCCTTATAAAAAGATTTTTAGCAATTGTATGGTATTTTCTCATTTTTTTATTAAAAAATGGAATTTTTACCCTAAAAATCCATTTTTCTACTTTTTTTCTGTTTGACAACGCCGTCAAATTGGTTATAATATATTTGTAAAAAATAAACGGCGTGTTTTGCGCCAAAGATTTCGGAGGAATTATTATGAATATCAAACCTTTATTCGACAAAGTCGTTGTAGAAAGCGTCAGCGTTGAAGAAAAGACGAAGAGCGGTTTTTATTTGCCCTCTTCCGCACAGGAAAAGCCCCAAACCTGCCTTGTTGTGGCAGTTGGCCCCGGCGGTATTATCGACGGTAAAGAAATCGTTATGCAGGTAAAGGTCGGCGATAAAGTGCTTTGCTCTAACTACGCAGGCTCGAATTTTAAGGTAGACGGTAAAGAATTTACCATTTTGAAACAGAGCGACATTCTCGCTGTCGTAGAAGACTAAACGAATTATAAGGTTTTAAGGAGAGATAATTATGGCTAAACAGATCAAATACGGAGAAGACGCAAGAAAAGCTTTGGAAACGGGCGTAAACGTATTGGCGGATACCGTCAAAATCACCCTCGGTCCTAAGGGCAGAAACGTAGTGCTTGATAAAAAATTCGGCGCTCCCCTCATCACGAACGACGGCGTTACGATTGCAAAAGAAATTGAACTCAACGACCCGTTTGAAAATATGGGCGCACAGCTTGTAAAGGAAGTTTCGACCAAAACCAACGACGTTGCCGGCGACGGTACGACGACTGCAGTTGTTTTGGCACAAGCAATCGTACGCGAGGGCTTGAAAAACCTTGCGGCAGGCGCAAACCCCATTATCTTGAAAGAAGGTATCAAAAAAGCGGTTGACGCTACGGTTGAACACCTGAAAGGCATTTCCAAAGCCGTAGAAAGCAATAAGGCAATCGAACAGACCGCGTCCATTTCCGCAGGCAACCCCGAAGTTGGCGCTTTGATTGCAAAGGCAATGGAAATCGTTGGCAAGGACGGCGTTATCACCGTAGAAGAAGGCAAATCCATGAACACCGAACTCAACACCGTAGAAGGTATGCAGTTCGACCGCGGTTATGCCTCCGCGTATATGGTTACCAACACCGACAAGATGGAAGCGGTTATGGAAACCCCCTATATCCTTATCACGGATAAGAAAATTTCCAGCTTGCAAGAAATTTTGCCCGTAATCGAACCCCTTGCACAACAAGGCGCAAAGCTTTTGATTATTGCAGAAGACGTTGAAGGCGACGCTTTGGCTGCCCTTATCGTTAATAAGCTCAAAGGCGTGTTCAACTCGGTTGCGGTAAAAGCTCCCGGTTTTGGCGACAGAAGAAAGGAAATGCTCCGCGATATCGCGATTTTGACGGGCGGCGAAGTGATTTCTTCCGACCTTGGTTTGGATTTCAAGGAAGTTACGCCCAACATGCTCGGTAGAGCGTCTAGCGTACGCGTAGACAAAGAAAATACGACGATCGTCGGCGGCGCAGGCGACGCGCAGGATATCAAGGCGCGCATCGCGTCCATCAAAGCGCAAATCGCAGAAACGAAGTCCGATTACGATAGAGAAAAATTGCAAGAACGCCTTGCGAAATTGGCAGGCGGCGTAGCGGTAATCAGCGTAGGTGCGGCAACGGAAGTAGAAATGAAAGAAAAGAAACTCCGCATTGACGACGCTTTGGCGGCTACCCGTGCGGCGGTGGAAGAAGGTTACGTTCCCGGCGGCGGCAGCGCACTCCTCTCCGCTGTTCCTGCGGTTAAGAAGTTGGTTGCAAGCCTTAACGGCGACGAAAAGACGGGCGCAAGCATTGTTTTGAAGGCGTTGGAAGAACCGATTAGACAAATCGCGAAAAACGCAGGTTTGGATGGCTCGGTAATCGTTGACAAAGTCCTTTCTTCCAAGAAAGCAAACTTCGGTTTCGACGCACTGAACAACAAATATTGCGACATGGTTGAAAGCGGTATTATCGACCCGACCAAGGTTACCCGTTCGGTATTGCAAAACGCGGCGTCCGTTGCGTCCACTCTGCTTACGACGGAAAGCATCGTAACGGATATCCCTACCCCTCCTGCTCCTATGGCTCCTGCCGGCGGTGATATGGGCGGTATGTATTAATTTATTGACACAAAAGAAAAGAGCGACTGCTAAAACGCAGCCGTTCTTTTTTCTTACATCATATTTTCCAAAATGAGCTTGTCAGCAACGAGCGCGATAAACTCGCTATTCGTTGGTTTTTCCGTGCCGAGATAGATACGAGAACCGAAAATGGCACTGATCGCGTCGATACGCCCTCTATTCCACGCTACCTCGATTGCGTGGCGAATGGCGCGTTCTACCTTACTGGGAGACGTTGCGAACTTTTTTGCAATTGACGGATACAATTCTTTGGTTACACTGTTGATCATGTACGGTTTTTCAATGGTCATTTTGATCCCTTCGCGCAAATATCCATAACCTTTGATATGCGGCGGAATCCCGATAGATATAAATATTTCGCTGATTTTTTCTTCCGTTGTCATCGGTTGTTTTCTAGCAAACGCTATGGAGCGTTCTTCCGACGGTTTATCTTTTAACAACTCACGCAGGCGTTCCAATACCGTCGGCACGGAAAAGGGCTTTACTATATAGTACGACGCACCTGCGGCAATCGATTTTTCTGTAAAATCATCGTTTGCAATACCGATCACAACGATTTTTACGTCTAACCACGTTCGTTTTACCGTTTTGATAACCCCTATGCCGTCCATTCCTCTTAATAAGATGTCCGTAATTACCAAATCGGGTTTGCATTGTAAAATATGCTTAATCCCCTCATCACCATCTTCCCCGGCGTATAAAACCTGAAAATCTTTACTCTCATCGAACGCCTCTTTTAACTGACTTAAAATCGCGCTGTTCGATTCTAATAAAATCACCGAATTTGTTTTCATATTTCGGTCCTCCTAAATTATTGTCGTTAACCAATTGCGCCCTTGCAATCGGAAGTATCTCCATTATACTACAAAATAATTTGTTTGTAAATAATTTATTGTACAATATTAAAAAATAAAAAGAGAATTATTGTAAAATATTTGTCTAATTTTGTCGAAACGTTCAATAATCGGTCGAAATATGGTAAAAATGCAACAAAAAAACGGCAACCTCTTATAGAAAAGTTGCCGTTTGGTGTTGTTATTTTGTCTGTTTTGTCGCTTATGCGTGCGTTTCGTCGATATATTCGTCGTACGTTACGTTTCTATCGTACGTCTTCTTGTCATTGATTTCGATAATGCGGTTTGCAACAGTATTCATCAATTCTTGGTCGTGCGACGTAAGCAACATACAGCCCTTATAATGACTTAAACCGTTATTGAGCGCCGTAATGGATTCCAAATCTAAGTGGTTGGTAGGTTCGTCAAAAATCAAGAAATTGCTCCCCTCCAACATCATTTTCGCGAGCATACAGCGTACCTTTTCGCCACCCGAAAGAACTTTTGCCTGCTTTAACGCCTCTTCGCCCGAGAATAACATTCTACCCAACCAACCGCGCAGATATTCTTCAAAATGGTCGTTGGAATATTGCGACAGCCATTCGACAAGGTTCAAATCGCAGCCCAAGAAATATTCGTTATTGTTTTGCGGGAAATAGGAAACGGAAATGGTCTTACCCCAACGGATCGTACCTGCGTCGGGCTGTTCCTTGCCCATCAAAATATCATAGAGCATAGTGACCGTCGTACTCTTATCCGAAACGATACCGATTTTCTCGTCGTGCTGTACGGTAAAAGAAAGATCCTTAAAATACCCCTCTTTCGTCAGCCCTTCTACCATCAAAATGTCGTTACCGATATCCTTTTCAAATTTGAAATCAATATACGGATATTTACGGAGCGACGGCTTGAAATCGTTAATCGTGAGCTTTTCAAGCTCTTTTTTTCTCGACGTAGCCTGACGGGATTTGGACGCGTTTGCTGCAAAGCGTGCGATAAACTCTTGCAATTCTTTGGCGCGTTGCTCGGCTTTTTTGTTTTGTTCTTTCTGCTGACGGGCAAGCAACTGGCTGGTTTGGTACCAGAAATCGTAGTTACCTACGTACATATTGATTTTGCCAAAGTCCACGTCGCAGATATTCGTACATACTTTATTAAGGAAGTGACGGTTGTGGGATACGATAATAATGGTGTTTTCAAAATCCATCAAATAGTTTTCCAGCCATCTTACCGTTTTAATGTCGAGATTGTTCGTCGGTTCGACCAAAAGCAATACGTCGGGGTCGCCAAACAATGCCTGTGCCAACAATACGCGCACTTTTTGTTTTGCGTCCAGTTCAATCATGGGCGAATAATGCATTTCTTCGGGGATATCGAGCGCATTCAACAGCTGCGCCGCCTGAAATTCCGCGTCATAACCGTTCATTTCGGCAAATTCGCTTTCAAGTTCCGCCGCTTTTACACCGTCTTCTTCCGAAAAATCGGGTTTCATATACAGAGCGTCCTTTTCGTCCATTATTTCAACCAGACGTTTGTAACCAAGCATAACCGTACGCAAAACCGTTTCATTGTCGTACATATTTTGGTTTTGCTGTAAAACGGACATACGCTCGTTTTTATCCATCGAAACCGAGCCTTTTTGGGGTTCAAGTTCCCCAGAAAGCACTTTCAAAAAGGTAGATTTACCTGCGCCGTTTGCGCCGATAATACCGTAACAGTTCCCTTTTGTAAATTTCAAATTAACGTCTTCAAACAGTTTTTTGCTGCCAAATTGCAGGGATACGCCCGTAACTTGTAACATGAAACACCTCAAAAATTTTATTTCGTTGCTTATTATACCATATAAAAACGTTTTAAGCAAACGTTTGCGCGCGGAAAAGCAAAACAAAACGCCCAAACGATTTGAATTTAGGCGTTTTTGCTTGTATTTCCTTTATAAATTGTCTAAGTTGAGTATCTTTTCAATCAAATGTCTGTCTGCGTAATAATACTGATTTGACGCCTCAAAACCGATACGCGCGTCCTCGCGCATCAATGCTATCAAACGAACGGTATCCTCTTTTGCCTCGTCGATAATACACCGCAATTCTGCTGCGTTTTTATCCCAATCCCTTTTCAAATAGGCGTAGCGTGTATGCAGCCAATCGGAACGCAAATGGATATACGCCGTTTCCGCCATGCGAACAAGCTCTTCCGTTTGTTGCGACAATTTCGCGGTTTTTAAGACGTCAATCCCCTCTTGCCACAACGTCAACAATTTTTCAAACAACGACACGTATATTTCGTAAGGATACGGCTCTATCCAGGTTTCGTAATCGTCGAAAGAATAGCAGGTCATTGTGGACGTATTATATTCGCGCTCCCTGCTCCAAAGGTTGGCAGGGCCGAGCGTTTTCGGTGAATTATACAACGACGTTAACGAGAACGGATAATGGACAAAGCCCTCGCAGATTTTCTTTACGCCGTTATGTACCGTTTCGGCGTTTTCACCGTAATAGTCCTGATACCAATCGTCCAAGGAAACGCCCGCCGTGTGCGCGGATACCAAGGACAAGTTGGGCGCAGGATACCCCCCGAGCGTCCAAGAAAGCATATAATCGTTGACGTCCACTGCCGAAAGATTGTCCAAATGCTCTTTCACAAGGTCAAACACGGGCAAATACGGCACGCAGGAACATTCCCAACTGTTGCAAACCTGCATTTTTGCATACGTTTTATGACCGTATTTCTTTGCCAAAGAGAACCCAAGTTTTGTAAATTCGCTAGGCCCAGGGTTGGATATCGAATAGTCGGCAAGGCGAATTTGTATACCGCCCTTTTCAAATTCCAAATCAAATTCGCTGACGCACAGCACGCCGATATCTTTATCGAGATTGGCAATACCATTTTTCAAATCCTCGTCGGAAAAGCCCATCATTTTTGACCAAGCCCAAAGATTTGCGATTAAATCGGTTTTCGCACCGCTATCCTTGATCGCCTGCATCATCACGTTGTTGACGTCCGACGCTAATTTATAAGCGGGAATATCTTTACATATCGGGCAAAGGGTTTCTCTGCCGCTATGTATACGGGATTTACAATGCGTGAGATTTTCGCTCATGGTGATGGTAATAATACCGTCCAATTCGGGGAGGTTTTCTAAAAGGTCTTTCACTGCATTATAGAGATACTCTCGAACTTCCTTTTTAGAAAAGCACAACGCGGTATCCAACCCCTCGCTGTCCCCTTTTAAGTGGGCGTATTTGCCAAAATCCACTGTCGGCAGACATC
>JAZNXZ010000026.1:0-27213 GCA_045594165.1 Candidatus Scatosoma sp. | reverse complement strand
GCAAAAACGCACACCTTCAATGGTGTGCGTTTTTGCTGTCGCCCGTACGATTTGGGGCGAACCCACGGTTCGGAAAATCTTTGATTTTCTTTGAGCGTAAGCGAAAGCCCCCGTACGGGTCATCTTTTTGCTTACGCCCGTACGAATTGACTTGGTTCTACGGTTCGCGCGAGGCGATTTATCGCCGACGCTCTCCGAGACGTCTCCGCTTGCGGAGTATCGGAGATACCCGTACGGATCACTTTTTTCAATTTTTACCCGTACAATTCAAGCGCACGCCATAGTGCCATTTTTAGAAAAGGTCAATCGATAAAAAACATTTTCACTTGCATTTTCAATATCTCTATGTTATAATAAACAAAAATAAGATAGATACAAAAAAAGGGAATTGTTTATGAAAATATCGATTTTTGGAAGCTGTTCGGGGACATTGCCGTTTGAAGGTAGACACCATACTGCGTTTTCAATAACCATAAACAGTCGGGTGTATTGGTTTGACGCAGGCGACAATTGCTCTTATACCGCATATTTAATGGGGATCGATTTGCTTGCGGTATCCGATATTTTTATTTCTCATCCGCACATGGATCACGTTGGTGGATTGGGAAATTTGCTGTGGAATATACGGAAACTGTCCACGCAAAGCAATACGCTGCCTTATTTTGGCGACGTTACGGTATATTTACCCAACGAAGAAACGTTTAACGGCACTCTTTCCGTTCTCAAACACACGGAAGGAAATTATAAAACCGAGTATCATACGCTTTTTCATAAAATTACCGATTCGGTTTTACTCAAAAACGAAACTATTGAAGTGGAGGCAAAACATAATCGTCATTTAGAAAAAACGAACGACGGCTGGCAATCTTTTTCTTTTCGTATCACGGCAGAAAATAAAAAGATTGTTTATTCGGGTGATATTCAATCGGTTGACGATTTATCGGATTTCTTAAAAGAAGGCTGCGACGCGCTCTTTATCGAAACGGGGCATCATACCGCGGAAGATATTTGCAACTATATCGTTGAAAAGCAATATTCGGTGAAAACGTTGTATTTTTTGCATCACGGAAGAAAAATTCTAAATGATTTCGACGGCGTTTTGCAACGTTGTAAGACCATTTTTCAAAATGTATATTTTTGTAATGATAAAGACGTGTTCTACCTATAAATATTCGATTTAGGTTGGTTAAGGCTCACCAGCAAAAAAGCGCAGGAATTGTCCTGTGCTTTTTTGCTGTGCCCGTTACGGGTAAAAGCGAACCCATAGGGTTCGCGCGAGGGGCTCGCTTTTCCGTCGCTTTACTCCTTATGGGAAAGCTTTGCGTTTTTTGAGTGTAACGAAAGTCCCCACGGGTGCTTTAATATTCTTTTCTTCCCAGCAAATAATCAACGCTGACAGAGAAGAGGTCGGCAATTTTTATAAGCATATTAAAATCGCATTCTCGCTGTCCGTTTTCCCAATACGAAATCAGTCGTACGGAAACGTTCAGTTTTTCCGCGAGCTGAATACGGGAAAGGTTGTTTTCAATCCTCAAGCTATTTAATTGTTCCGAAAATTGATTTTTCATACTATTATTTTAGAACAAAATGTTCCAAAATACTTGACATGGAACAAAATGTTCCGTATAATAATCATATCAACAAATTTTTTGGAGGAAAATCTATGAATGAAAAGATTTTAATTAAAAGCAACTTTGACAAAAAATGGAAATGGGTGTTATTGGGAGTGATATTCTGTCAGTTTATGATTGCACTACTTTTTTTAATGGTGCAAATATCATATCTTTCAGAAGACTATAAAGGTGCGCTTGAGCATGCAAAATATTTCTATGAGCGATATGAATACAGATATTCTAGTTATGAAGAATTGTTGGCGGATTGGGGATTAACAAGTTTTGGTTCTTATTATTTTAACACTCCTTTTTGGGATGGTGGACCGCGTGTTTTGGTTGTAACTATCTTCGTCTTTATTTTTATAGGATTGGGGATAATTTCTACCATTTTGTATTTTGGTTACACGAGAAGTGAATTGTTGATTACAGAAACGAACGTAAAAGGAAAAACATTTTTTGGGAAAGAGGTTACCCTGCCTATGCATATGGTATCGGCATACGCTACCTCTAAAATAATGTCTGTAATCAGTGTTACAACATCATCGGGTATCACCAAATTCTTTATGATTGAAAACGCTCAAGATATTGGTAACGTATTAACGCAACTTCTCAATAAACGGCAAAAAGATACCGAAGTGAAAGTGGTTCAAGAAAAAGCTGAAAAAGACGAGCTTGACGACCTGAAAAAACTGAAATCGTTTTTGGATAGCGGAATTATTACGCAAGAAGAATATGAAATAAAGAAAAAGCAAATTTTGGGGCTTTAATCTTGAAAAACACTTCGACGAAATTTACTTAAACGATAGCAAAAAGCACAGGCTTTATCCTGTGCTTTTTTTGTGTTCATTGCGACATGTATGCCGTCAAATTGTCAAAATGCCTTACAAACAAACGATAATGCTTAATGCGTAATAACAAAATTTTTATCCGCCGCTGCTTTTGTGATTTAATTATAATACTTCGCTTTGCATTTTGTAAGATAAAATTGATATTAAAATATAATTTTAGAAACAAAACTTGACTTTATGCTCGTAAGGTGTTATACTTTTGATGGAGAAAGTTATGGTTTGTCAAAAGATTTCTGATTTTTATCAAACGCAGTATACCGTAAAATTTATGAGCGTATTGAAGCAGGTTTGGAAACACGATAAAACCTGGGATTGTTTTGGGACGCCTAAAAAGGAGCATCTGTTTTTACTGTATCTTCGCGGAGGTGCGGTGTATACCAACAAAAATGGGGACCAAATTAAGGTGCAACAAGGGGATCTTGTCTATACGCCCAGAGGTAGCGAATACGATATCCGTTTTTTGGACGTGGAGGAAGAAAAAACGGAAACGATAGGCGTGCACTTTTCGTTGTTTGACGAAAATGGGGAAAATATTGAGTTTTCCTGCGATGTATTGCATTTCCCCAAAAATAAAGTTTTTGAATTACTGTTTAACGATGTCAAACAGGTTTCTTTGTCCGTGCCGCAGTTGCCCGTGAAATACGATTGCGTTTTGTATACGTTAATCAGCGAGCTGGGGGTACTGGAACAGTTGGGGAAATCGAACAGCAAACATTTCGGTTGGATACAAAAGGGCGTAGAATATCTCACAGAGCGTTTTCAGGAAAACACGACGGTGGAGAGCCTGGCGAAGATGTGCCACATCAGCGAAGTGTATTTCCGAAAAATATTCAAACGGTGTATGGGGATGTCGCCCATACAGTACCGCAGAGAGTTGCGCTTAAAAAGGGCGAGGGAATATCTTTTATATGGGGAGGATTCCGTCAATGAAATCGCGGAAATGTTGGGCTACGAATCGTCAGCGTATTTTATTAAGCAATTCAAGGAAAAATATCAAGATTCTCCCTATGCGTATCGGTTAAAATACAAGCATTGATATCATCAGTTTTTATATTATAAACGGTTATTTTTCGAATTACGAGGTAACCGTTTTATTTTTTTGCAAAAAAGAAAAGATGATATTTTTGAGCATGTATTTGCAATTTTTAAGTATTGACAAATACCCCAAGATATGGTTTAATATATGGTAGCAGTATTGTGAAATATTGTATTTTGGCACTCTACACGCATACGTGCGCGTTATATAAAGACGAGGGCGCACTCTTGCGACGCGTTGTGACAAAATGCAAAACGTCAATTTTGCAAAACTGCAAAAGTATCAATTTGGCAAAAATAAAAAAATATAGCACAACACAGGCATTCATCAGAATAGGAGGTATTTATGATGAAAAACTACGAAGAGCTTAAGCTGTTGGTGGTCATGTTCGAGCAAGACGACATTGTGACGTTATCGGATAACGACAACTACGGTGGCGAAGTTTGGGACGATTAAGGAGGAGAAAAGGATGAAAAAGAGTATTAGAAAAGCGATTATTTCTTTGGCACTTTGCGCATCGGCTTCTTGTGTCGTCGGTGGAATGGCATTCATGCAATCTGAGCATGAAGTGGCAGGAGCAGATGCTGTAACCACGTACAGCACGATGGAAGGGTTTTCTATTGAGGATTCGGCGTCGGTAAGAAACTCGAATCCTAACGGTATTCGTTTCCATACGACTCTGGACAGTGATACGAAAGCAACGGTTACAGGCTGGGATGAAACGAACGACGTTAGTTACGGTACGCTCATGATTCCTGCCGACTATCTTGGTTCGCAGACGCTCACGCATGAAACGGACAGAGTTTTGGACGTTCCTGTAGCGAAATGGCAGGATCAAGAACAAACGATGTGGACGAGCGTTTTGACGGGTTCGAAAAACCAAGACGGTACGTACAACAATCTTTCGGACGAGTATTATAACCGTCCAATCGTTGCGCGCAGCTACGTAAAGGTTACAGACGGCGAGGGTAATACGACGTATTATTACACCGAAAACAGCGCGACCAGAAGTATCGGTTACGTTGCAATGATGGAATATCTCGATCCCAAAGGTACCGTTACCGACCTGATTCAAGACGTCGTTAACAAAACGAAAGTAGAACTCGTATTCAATGAAGCGGGTATGGTTTCGTTTATGCAGAACAATAATTCGGGTACGGCGTTTATTGAAAACTCGCTGGACGCTTCGTCCGACAAGATGGCTGTGCTCAAGATTGGTGGCATGGCGGTTTCTGACACGGCGAAAGAGAAATTGGAAGGCTGGGGCTACGATTTCAATATCACGTACGACTCGGATAACACGGATGTCATTGGCGTTAGCGGCAGCACCCTTACTGCAAAGGCAGAAGGCGAATCTGTTATTACGGCGTCGGTTGAGGTGACAACTGGTGCGTCTGCAGTTAGAGAATTCCCGCAGGCAACCATTACCAAAGATACAGTTGAACAAATCGTTTCCACGACGCATTATGTCGCGAACTCCGATTATAAGATTTATATCAACGAAAGCTCGGATAATGCGGAAATCGAAAGAGAAGCTGCAGAACTTATGCAAAAAGTTTTGGCGGAAGCAACGGGCATGGAATTGCCGATCGTAACGTCGGTAAGCGGCTCTGATAAATACATCTCTATCGGTGAAACGACGGAGGCGGTTGCAGTAGAAGGGTGGTCGGTTACGGCGGAAACGGCGTCGCAGTTGATTGTTGACGAAACGACGGGCAACGCATACTTCCGCGGCGTGAAAGGCAAGGCGATTTTGTACGGCGTACAAGAATTCCTTTCCAGACACGTTGGTTACGAATATCTGATGGAAGATACGTACATGGTTGATAATGACGTAGAAATCATTTTCAGCGACGAGTCTTTCGTGCGCGACATTACTTATAATAGATTGCAAGGTAATGCAGTAGACGGATACGGTGCAGAATCGTATACGGACGGCATGATTCCCTTGGGTATCAATAATACGGATTACGTGCAAGTAGCGGCATACCACATGGGTGTTGCGCACAACTCCGTATTGGTCGTAGACGATTTGTTAAGAACGACCACTTTCAAAGAGGAAAGCCGTACTAATAATGACTATGATCCGACAGAAGGTACCAATGAACAATGGTACGCAACGGTAACGTTGGGTTCATTATTCAAAAATGAGGTTTACAGAACGATTGAAAACCCGTATCATGACGATGCGGTAAACAATGGCGCAATCGACCCGTTTGCAACGTATTCGGACGTTGTATACAATGAATTTGGCAACGTGGTTTCCAAGACGTTGGTGTCCTCGCCCGAATATCTTCCTGCGGAACTTTGCTATACCGCACACGGCAATAGCACGGCTTATGCGAGCATGAAGGCGGTCGTTGTAAACGAAATGCTTGCAAGATTGGAGGAATATCCCGAGCTTACCCGTCTTGGCTTCTCGCACATGGACCACAGAGTTTGGTGTGAATGCGATACGTGTTCGGCGGCAGGCAATCCTTCTGATAACTTGTTGAAGTTCCTTTTGGACGTAGCGGCAGACGTTTATTCGGCATTGAATACTGCTGGCGACGCACGTAAAGATACGTTCAAGATTTCGTCGCTCTTCTATCACATGACCAACCCTGCTCCTACGGGTGCGGCTAATTATGCAACTGAGTTGGGAAAATACGGTAAGCATATCGAGCTTTGGTTTGCAGAAACGGCAGGTGACTATACGGTGCCCGTAACCGATACGTCTTCCTTGGTTAACGACAACATCTTGACAAACTTGCAAGGGTTCAATACGCTTAACACTACCTATTGTAGCGGTGAAATGGACATTCTTTGGTGGGGTTACTATGGCATGGTAACGCAGTTCTTCGTGCCTTATAACTCTCTTAACGCACTCCGCGCAAACTACGGCGTTGCTGTTGATAACGGCGTAAACCATATGTTCAACCAAATGATGGGTTCGCAGGTGAACTTTACCCGTTTGAAAGAATACATCATGGGTAAATTGACGTGGGATGCAGAGCCTACCGATGACACTTGGAACGGTTGGATTGAAGACTACTTCAATGGTGCATACGGCGCAGGCAGCGAAAAGATGCAGGCGTACTATGATGCATGGCTTGCTTGGGCAAACTTGAATGATTTCAAAACCACGAAAGAATATGATCCCTCGGTAAGCAGTAACGATCCGTCCATTTGGCACGACGACGTATTGAATTCGACGGCTATGTCTGAAGATACGTTGAAAAATTGGGCAGATCTTATCGATCAGGCACTTGCTGCCCTTGATCCCAACGATCCTAACTACGATACGTATTACTGGAATATCAAGCTTGAAAAAGCGACGCCGTTGTACTTGCTTATGTACGTACATGGTGAAAACGAAGTACACGAGGACGACAGTGGTACCACGCGTCACTACGCTACGGCAACGTTCAATGCGCCTGCGTATGTAAGACAGTATGGTGCGGAATTCCTTGAAATCGTTAGTCATTGGAATATTAACAGCTACGGTGAAGGTCGTCCCATTAGAAATACGACGAACGCAACCAAGCACGCGACGACGTTTGTTGGCGGTATCGAAAGCATTCTTGCTAGCGTAACCTCGACGACGGTTAACGACAAACAGACGGTTGTTGCTGGCAGCAGCTTCACGCTCAACGACAACGCATTGACGGCTGGCACGTATACGGCGAAAGTTGTAAACGCTAACGACGCTAGCGACAAGCCTACGGTAAACAGCGTCACGGTAACGGACGGCGCGGCAACGATTAACGCAACGCTTAGCGCGGGCGCGACCTATATTGTAGAACTTAACTCGACGACTGCAAACGTTAAATTTATGGACGTTTTGGCAATCAGCGGTTATATCACGAACGTTAGCGGCTTGAACGCTATCAGCGGCAGCGGTTATTACGTACTTGCAAACGATATCGACTGCGACGGTGCAACGATTTCGAACAGCTCGTTCAGCGGCACGTTGGACGGTAACCACAAGACCGTATCTAACTTCACGGCTGGCGCAAACGGTATTTTCGGCGCGCTCAGCAACGCAACGGTTAAGGACGTTAACTTCACGAACGTAACGGTTACGGGTTCGGTTTTGGCGGCATCGACGGCGAATTCGACGATCGACAACGTAACGGTTTCGGTAAACGGCGAAAATACCACGACGGCGACGACCGTATTCGGTACGACGTCTGCATCCTCTTTCGCAAACGTAGCGGTTAACGCAGAAAATACGGACGGTTTGTGGCCTACGGGTGTTCTCACGAATTATACGAAGGTTGCAAAGAGACAATACGTTATCAACGGCCAAATGGACGCTTGGTTGTATAGCGAAGGCATCGTTAAGGGTGCGTCCTATACGGTAACGGTAGACGGCGTTTCTACGGCCATGACCGCTTACAGCAACGGTAAGATTAACGTTAAAGTAGGCGCTATGGCAGCAGGCGCGCAGAAGACAGTTGTTTGTCAAAACACCGAAACCGGTGAAAGCATTGTATTTGACGTAGTATGTGTAACGTCTGTAATCAAGACGGCTGCACAGCTCGCGGCGCTCGGCGTAGGGGCTGACAATTCGCTAGCAGTAGGCAACGATATCGCAGGTTACTACCTCCTTGTAAACGATATTGATTGCGCAGGCAAACTCTTCACGCCTGGTCATAGCTATGGCAACTCCAACTTCATCGGTACGTTCGACGGTAACGGTTACACGATTTCGAACCTTATCGCAGGCGACAGCGGTATCTTCGGTGGCTTGAAGAATGCAACGATTAAAGACGTAAACTTCACGGGCGTAGAAATCGAATTGTCGGCAACGGCAGGTTGGAACTACGGCGCGTTGTTTGCAAACGCAGCAAGAGGTAACACGACGATTGAAAACGTTTCGGCTCAATTTACCCGTATCACGGATATTGAAGACCACGATACCTCCTACTTCCATACCGGTTTGTTGATTGCAAACGGCACGCATAACAGATTGATTTACAGAAACGTAACGCTCAACGTTGCAAATGCAACGACGCGCGTTGAAAACACGATTCCTTGTATCTTCGGTTCTAACGTGGATGCAGGTGCGCTTACCTGTGATAACGTAACCCTCCTTATGAAGGTTTCGCAACAGAACGCAGGTATCATCTACAGCTACAGCGATGGCAGCAAGCAATCGCCTAGCAGCGTGAAACCCGCAGGCGTAACGATTATCAGCGCATTCGGTTTCACGAATACGGAAACGGAAATCGCAGGCGGCGACTCGCTTACCCTCACGACGAATAACGAATCGGGTACGGTTACGTTCACCATTCCAAACGCACCAGAGGGCGTAACGCTCGGCGGTGAAAACGGTGACGTTGTATCGGTAGCAGACAGCGTATTGCCCAACACGACCTTCACGGTAGTAGCGGACAACGGCAGCTATGTAGATACGCGTACCTTTAAGGTAGCGAAGTGGAAACAAACGCTCGACGAAAGCGTAATTATTGAAAAGACGGTAGGTACGTTTAATGTTCCCACCGCAATTACCGGCGAAATTGAATATGTGAAGATGAACGGCGTTGTGCTTTACAATGCAGCAACGGGCGTAGGTAGCATTACCGACGGCGTAATCACCTGCGACAGCACGGAAGTTGCAGCTCTTGCAAACACACCTAGCCAAGATTTGATCATTGCAAACGAAATGTACGAATACACGCTCACTGCAGCCGTATGTGATCAAATCGAATACATTGAAACGCTTGACGATCTCAAGAAAATCGGCGTAGGTGGTTTGGTTAACGCAAATGAGGGCGACAAGACCGGCTACTACATGCTTGCAAACAACATCACGATCGAACATGCAGACGACATGAGCGACGTAGTTATGGCAGGTTATCCTCATGATTACGTTAACAGTGTTGGCGTTAGCAACAGATTTAAGGGTACGTTCGACGGTAACGGTTATACCATCGACGGTATCCGCGTAGCAGACGGCGGTATCTTCGGCGCAATGGACGGCGCAATCGTTAAGAACGTAAACTTCACCAACGTAGAATATATCAGAAACGGTCTTCCTGCATCGGGAACAACCTACAACAACGGTAGTTACATTGCCTTGCTTGGTCACTGGGCTCCCAACTCTACGTTTGAAAATATCAACATCACCGTAGCATCTGTTCCCAGCGAATATTCTTGGCAGAGAATGGGTATGCTCATCGTTACCGGTTCTGAGGGTGCTGCTACTTTCCGTAACATTACGATTGATGCAACCGGTTTGACGATTGATAACATCTTGGGTATCACTCATAGTGAAGACAACGTATACGAAAACGTAACGATTATTGCAGATGGTTACTTTGCAATCGGTTACACGGGTGACTCGTATACCGCCAACGGCGCGAATACGGCGGCAATGCTTGGCGAATTCCCTGACGGCATTACGTTCCAGCATCCGTTCACGATTACCAACACGAAGACGGAAGTGGAAATTGGCAAATCGTTCGACGTGACGGTAAGCAGTAGTTATGACGCTTTGACGTACACGTATGATTTGGCAGAAACGGTAGACGGCGTAACGGTTAGCGATGCTACGGTTAGCGTAGCTTCTAGCGTTGCAATCGGCACGCAGTTCACGGTAGTAGTAACCTCCAACGAAGGTTATGTACAAGAAATGACGTTTACCGTAGGTAAAGCGCATACCGCGCTTGCAGGTACGGTAACGATTGAGGCAATCACCGACACGCTTGACCTTAGCGGTATCAACGGTATCTCGGGTGATATCCTCTCGATTAAGATCGAATCTTCCGACGCAGCAGTTGAAGATTTGACAGTATTCAGCGGTAGCTCGGCAACTGCTGGCGAATTTGCGATGGCAAGCAGACCTGTCAAGATGGCGCACCTTGGCGAAAACAAGGCGCTCTTGATTGAAACGGCGAATACGATATACACGGTAAACGCAAACGTTTACACGATGATCATCGACAGTGCAGACGAACTTGATCAATGGCAATCCGTTGCAGCAGACAACTCGGTAGCGGCTGGCTTAGTAATCGAATTGCAGAAGAATGCAGTTCTTTCCGGTTACTTCGCACTCGGCAACGATATCGAATACAACAAAGTTTGGACGCCTATCGCGAAGTACGCAGGCGGTAAGGGTACGCTTTATCAGTTGTTGACGGCGGGTGTAGACGTACCTGCTGACACCGAAGGCGCAATCTGGGAAGATTGGGGCGCAGGTAAAAACGCAGGCTTTAAGGGCGTATTCGACGGTAACGGCCATGCAATTAAGGGCATGGAAACCAGCGGTCAATACAACGCGTTCATCATTACGATGGGTGGCGGTACGATTAAAGACGTAGCGTTTACGGGTGCGAAGATTGGCACGCAGACGTCGCTCATTGCAAACCGTGGTAGCGGTACGTACGAAAACATCTACGTACAGGTTGTTTCGATGGAAAGCGGTGTTAGCGGTACGGAAACGCAGGTATTCATGACGAATACCAATACGAATGCGGGCGGTTATTCTGTAATGAATAACATCATCGTAGACGTATCGGCTGTTTCGTTTGCAGACTTGACGTACGCTAAGATTTCGAATCTTGCATACACGAAAACGGACGGCTTCTACGTATTGGGCGTTGAAGTGAACGACACAATCCTGTTGGATAACAACGATTCGACGGAAATCGTACGCGTATTTAGAAACTGCAACACCAACACGTCAAGCGGCGACTACGATAATGCAGCGGCGTTTGTAAAAGCGAACAACTTGCTTGACGACGCAACGCACGGCGCTAACGTAAGATCGTGGGCTACGCCTTGGAACGTAACGGATGCAAACGTTATGACGTTCGGCAACTACGAAGTTTACGACGGTTTGGTTGAAATCGAGGCGAACGCAGTAGACGTAAACTTTGGTCATACCTTAGCTGGTACGTCGGTTGTAATTGCTGATACGGCGACGGTTGACCTCAGCGAAGTTTACAGCTATCTCGAAGGCAAGACCGTAACTGTTAAATACGTTGACACGGTTATTTACGAAGGCACGATTGACTCGTCTTCGTGGGCTATGCCTTTGGCAGCGTTCACGGCAAAAGACGGTGGCGTTAAGACGCTCACGCTTACGGCAGGTACGACGAAGATTAGCTTGCCTATCAACATCGTACAAAATGTAATTGAACTCAACAGCACAAACGTTGCTAACGTAAACGCATTGCAGTCGATTCTTCAATCCAACCTTTATGGTCATTACGTTCTCACGTCTGATTTGGATATGAGCGGTGCATCCTTGAAAGGTATCGCAGTATTCTACGGTATTCTCGATGGTCAAGGCCACGTAATTAAAAATACGTATATTCACCACGACTCGATTACCAATATTGAGGGTGAAACGGTAACGAACAACTGGATTAATGGTGTCAGCGTAATGAATCCTGCATTCATCTACGTCAACAACGGTACGGTTGAAAACATCGGTTTCGATCTTAACTCCTTTACGCTCATATCGGGCGGTAGCAAGCGTGGTATCGTATACACCAACAACGGTACGGTTGAAAACGTATATGCTAAAGTAAAAGTTAACGATTCGCATGCTGGTAGAGAATACAATGATTACCTCTTCACGGGCTTCGTTGCACAAGAAAACGTTGGTACGGTACGCAACGTAATGGTTGACGTAATCGTAACAGAAGGCGTTACGTTGATTGACAACACGATTGCAGCGATAACGTACAATAACAACGGCACGATTGAAAATGCACACGCAATTATAACAGGCGCATCCAATATCGTAGCAGTTAAGAACAACGCTTCGGCAACCTGCTATAGCTACACGTTGTGGAGCGAAGTATCCGCGGATAACGTAACGGCTATGGGTGAACCTTGGTCGGTAGTAGACAACGCAGTATACTTCGGTACCACGGAAATTGGCGATTTGACAGTCTTTGCAGAAATTGAAACTGCATACGAAAACGACGTTAACCATCAGATTACGTTTGAAGACGCAGCCTTCACGGAAGGTAGCGTATGGACGATGACCGTAGCAGGTATGGAAGAAACCGAATTTACGGTTGAAACGGCTGGTCAGTTAACGGTTACGATTGACGCAATGGCAATCAACGCGACGACGACGACGGTTAACCTCTCGTCTGGTGCAACGGCAATCAGCTTCACCAACGTTAACGTAATCACGTACATCAAGACGGCGGAAGACCTCAAACTTATCGGTAGAGGCCGCAACAGTACGACGGCAACCGACTCCGCTAATGGTTACTACGTACTTGCAAACGATATCACGTTTGAACATGCAGACGACTACTCCGACGTAATCACGGCAGGTTATGCTAAGGCGTCCGGTACGTTCGGTGTGGCAGGCTCGTACGAGTTCCGTGGCGTATTCGACGGTAACGGACATCAGCTTATCAACATGCGCGTTTCGGACGGTGGTATCTTCGGTACGGCAAACGGTGCAACGATCAGAAACCTTATCTTGGTTGACGCACAACTCTTGGATTCGGTTCCTAATACGGTATCGAGCGAAACTGGTGGCTACGCATCTATCTTGGCGTATGTGGCTCCTAACACGACGATTGAAGATATCGAAATCAGCTTGGCAAAAGCTCCTGCTGGCGTATGGACGTATAAGAGAGACGGCTTGCTTGTAAATAGCGGTGCTTCCGGTGCAGCGACGTTCCGTAACATTATGGTAGACGCAAGCTACATGGATTTGAAGACCTTGCTTGGTACTCACCACAATACTGGCAACGTATACGAAGACGTTGTAATCAAGGCGGCAAGCTACTTGGCAATCGGTTACACGGCTGACTCGTATGCTGACGGCGTTCAGAACACGGCGGCTTTGATGGAAAGCTTCCCTGACGGCGTAACGTTTGAAACGGTTGCACATGCGATTATTCCTAACCAGCCTTTGGATACGAGCTATGCTAAATTGACGCAGTACACAGGCGACGAAACGGCATTCGGCTTCGCAGACGGCACGCCTATCTTCGAAGTAGTATCGTCTAGTACTTGGGACAATAGAATTCTCTTCCCTGCAGATTCGGATAACTACGATTACGTAGAATTCGACATTTACACGACTGTGGCAACGGTCTTCACTGCTTGGCCTTCCAATGGTAGCAACACGCAAGGCAGTATGACCATTTACGGCTCGCAGATGAACACCTCCGACGGTTTGGCAAGAAACGTTCAGGTATGGGATGCAAACGGCAACACCTTTGCAGCGCAGTATACTGGCGGTTTCGCGGCAAACACGTTCTACACGGTTCGTATCTGCTTCGTTGAAGGCGAAACGGTGAAATACGTTCACTTCGGACCTAACGCAGCGCAGACGTATTACGTAACGGCTGCAAGATGGGGTACGTGCGACGTAGAAAACGACGTATACACCAATGCAACGGGTGCTCTTCTTCCTAAGTACGAAGGCGACGTAACGGCACTTGGCTTCGACGCTGGTTCGACGGTTACGCAGGTAACGATTGCAGATGCTTGGAATGAACGTATTGGTATCAACACTAGCATTAAGTACGACTACGTAGACGTTGAATGGTCGTTCACGGGTGACCGTACGGTTTACTCGCTCTGCGTATGGGCATACGGCACGGACGCAAGCATTCTTACCGGTAACTACACCGTTACTCCTACGGGCGGCGTACCTGCAAACAACGCATCGGCAAGAACGATTCAGGTATTCGATACGAACGGCAATACGGTAAATGCGTATGCGGCGAATACGGTATACATCATGCGTGTATATCTCAACGGCGACGCGTCTACGCTTGCAGTAAGTACGTTCGATACCAGTGCAGAAAGCTCGGCAATCTTGAACTTCGGTGACATTACCTTCGGTAACGAAGTCGAAGTTAATGAAACAGTAGAAATCTCGGTTGAAGACGGCACGTTCACGTTGCCTGATGCAATCGAAGGTACGGTAAAAGCAATTATGGTTGACGGTGCTGTTGTTTACAGCAGCACCACCGGCAGCCTCAACGGCAAAGACGTTGCAATCGACGTTGAATTGACGGCTGGCGCAGGTAAAGTTATGACCGTTATTACGGATGGCGATACCTACGTTATGTCGGCAACCGTTAAGGTTCCTGACGTTACGGGTGTTGCAATTCAAAACACCAGCAACGTAGAATTGACGGCATACACCGGCGATACGACGTCGATGGGCTTCAAGGCAAGCGATGCGGTTTACGAAATCGTAAATACCAACCTTTGGACGGATAGAATCCTTATCCCTGCAGATTCGGATAATTTCGATTACGTAGAATTCGACGTATATCCTACCGTGAAAGTAAGTGCGTTTACGGCATGGCCTTCCAACGGTAGCGGTACGCAAGGTAGCTTTGGTATCTACGGTGCGCAGATGAATCCTACCAACAGCGTAATCAGAAGCGTACACGTATGGGATGCAAACGGCAACACCTTTGCAGCGCAGTACACTAGCGGTTTTGAGGCAAATACGTTCTATACGATTCGCGTATGCTTTGCAGAAGGCGAAACGCTGAAATTCTTGCACTTCGGTACGGGTACGGCACAAACCTACTACATTTCCAGCGCAAGATGGGGCAACTTCGACGTACAGAACGACGTATATACCAGTGCAACGGGTGCTCTTCTTCCTAAGTATGAAGGCGACGTAACGGCGCTCGGCTTCGACGCAGGTTCGACTGTTACGCAGGTATCGCTTGCGGGCGACGCTTGGGGCAACCGCGTCGGCTTATACGGCAACGTTAAGTACGACTACGTAGACGTAGAATTCTCGTTCACGGGCGACCGTACGGTTTACTCGCTCTGCGTATGGGCATACGGTACGAATGCAAGCATTCTTACTGGTAACTACACCGTTAACGCAGCTGGCTGTACGCCTGCAAACGGCGCATCGGAAAGAAAGGCTTACATTCTCGATGCACAGGGTGCTGATGTTGCTTCGCTCGCAGCGAATACGGTATACACCTTGCGTGTATTCCTCAACGGCGACACGTCGGCAATTGCGGTAAGTACGTTTGATACTAGTGCAGAAAGCTCTGCAATCTTGAACTTCGGCGATATCACCTACGGTAACGCATACGAATCGGATGAATATATCATCCTCTTGCCGGCAACGGGTTCGTATACCTTGCCCGATGATATCAACGGTACGGTAAAATATATCTATGTCGATGGTACGCTCATTTACAGCGACACCGTTGGCAGTCTTGACGGCAATACCGGTATGTACGACGCAGACTTTGCTGTCGGTACCGAATACGACGTTGTCGTATACACCCATGAAAACGATACTTATTACCTGAAAGCAATCGGTGCAGACGCTATTATTAAGACTGCGCAAGAATTGCAGGCTCTCGGTGTAGGTGGTAGAACGGTTGACGGCGTTAAGCAAGGTCAAGGTAACTCTGACGTTGCAGGCAACGACGTAGAAGGTTACTACGTAATTGCTAACGATATCGACGCTTCGGGCATTTATTTCGCAGCAGGTTACACTCAATACAAGTCCTACTTCCGTGGTACGGTCGACGGTCTCGGTCATATTGTTAACAACGTAATCGTTTCCGAAGGCGGTATCTTCGGCGGTATGTATCGCGCAACGGTTAAGAACGTAACCTTCGCAGGCGTTAGATATCACGGTTCTAGCTGCGGTCAGGGTTATAACAATAACCAAAACTGGGGTCAATACTTCGGGCTCTTTGCTCACTGGGCGGATAACATTACCGTTTCCAACGTTAAGGTTGTTATCGACCAAATGGAACACAAAGACTGGAAGAACGTTGCGTTGTTCTCTAACCGTTTCCAGACGGCTAACGTAAGCACGTTTACGAACGTTGAAGTTGAGGCAACGGGTATTGCGTTGAATGTTGCATTAGGTTACCAACATACGGGCGAAAATATCGTATACGACAACGTTTCCATCAAGGCTGCAAGCGTTAACGTAATTGGTTACTCGGATGATGGCACGACGGCTCTTACCGAATGGCCTACGGGTATCACCTATACGCAGGACGCTACGATGGTACAGTTCGAAAATACGACCAAGTGTGTGACTTCCAAGTATGCAGGCGACGTAACCGAACTCGGTTTCGAAGCAGGCACGACGGTATTCACGGCAACGCAAGACGCTCGTACGAGTATGTGGAGCGCAGGTAGTGTTCTCGGTCTTAGCATGGAAAATCAAAAGACCATGATTTATAAGAACGCAGAAGACGACTACGCAAGCATTCAGTTTGCAGTATCCAGAGATATTACGGGTTACAGCTCCTACATCTTCTTCTGCTGGTATTATATCGACGGCGTAAACCAAGGCGGTGGTGGTTACCTCCTTTCCGACGGTAATGCAAACGGTTGCCCTACGGGCCTTAACGTAGTTGCATACAACATGGACGGCACGCAGGCAACCAGCTTCGTGGCAAATACCGTTTACGAATTGAGATGGTACGGTGAAGGCGCAACGGCGTTCGGCGTAGGTTTGGCAGCACAAAATGATAATCCTGAAGTAATTAACGTTTACTGGGCAAATCCTTCCAGCGGTAACGACGCAGCGTAAGGCAAAATGAAAAACTGAATAACATCGGTTTTTAGGTAAAAAACAAGGGGTTGGGCAATCATGCTCAACCCTTTTGTTTTTCTATAATTCCTTAAAATTAGCGCGAGAAATTTTCCTGAAAGTATTTACAAAACCGATTTTGTGTGTTATAATATCGTAGAACGGAAAATATGGCAAAAATCCGTTTTCAATATTTAGTGAAAGGTGGTTTTATGAAACTCAATTACGACGTTTACAAAGACAAAGTTCGTGCTTGCTGGATCGGTAAAAATATCGGCGGCACGTTGGGCGGTCCTTTCGAGGGCGTACGCAAAAAATTGAACATTACGGGTTTTGTAACCGAAAAGGGCGAGCCGCTCCCCAACGATGATTTGGATTTACAGCTCGTTTGGTTGCACGCGATGGAAATGGAAGGTCCCAAACACCTCACGGCGGACGTTTTGGGTGATTATTGGCTTTCCTATATTACCATGTACGCAGGCGAATACTCGGTTGCGCTTAAAAACATGCAAATCGGTATTGTGCCTCCGCTTTCGGGTGAAACGGTCAACAACGACAGATTAAAACATTCTAACGGCGCTTGGATCCGTACGGAAATTTGGGCGACGCTTTTCCCTGCACAGCCCGACATGGCGGTAAGATACGCTATTGAGGACGCCAAGGTTGACCACGGCAACGGCGAGGGTACGTATGCCGCTATGTTCGTTGCGGCGTTGGAAAGCGCGGCGTTCGTGGTTAGCGATTTGCGCAAGCTTATCGAAATCGGTTTGGCAAAAATCCCGTACGATTGCCGTATGGCGCGCACCGTACGTTTGATTTTGGATTGCTACGACAAAGGCGTGCCTGCAACGGACGCTTGCGACGCGATTTTCAAGGAAAATGAAGACATCGGCGACGGTTGGTTCTGCGCGCCCTCCAACGTGGGTTATGCGACGCTCGGTCTTTTGTACGGCGAAGGCGATTTCAAAAAATCCATGCTTTTGGCTGTGAATTGCGGCGACGATACCGATTGTACGGCAGGTACGGTCGGCTCGGTACTGGGTATCATGTACGGCACGGCAGGTATTCCTAAGGATTGGGAAGAATATATCGGCGATAAAATCGTGACGTGCAGTATCACCCAAGGTGCGGCATTCCCGTTTGTTGGCACGTGCACGAATTTGACGGAAAAGGTCGTAAAACTTGCGCCCATGGTTACCTATCAGATGAAAGGGCACTTTGCAAAGGTACCCGAATTCGTTTACGGCGAAGACAGCGAATTTACGGATAGCGATATCGAATATTTTGCATTGCCTTACGGACAGAGCGAAGAATCGGAAGAAATGGCGGTTTCCGTCTTAACGTTAAAAAATCCGAACACGATTGTTAAAAATTGCGGCGCGACGTACGCCCTCGTGACCGTTCACGACGGCCCGTATGCCAAGGCAGGGGAAGAAAAACGTATTTCCATTATGTTCCAAAACCGTTTGAAAGCGTTCGGTCAACAATCGCACAACGTCAAGGTTTCGTTGCTGTTGCCCGACGGTTGGTCGGCAAGCGCGGAAGAATTTGACGTGTTCGTTCCGCAGTGGTGGTGCATTAGCGAAAATACGTACAACTCGGAGGCGGTAGACATTGTGCTTACCGCGCCTGAAAAGATTTCGGCACACAACCGCATTTTGATTATGGTGGAAGAATACGGCAGACATCACGTAGAGGTGATCCCCGTGATGCTCTTAAACCGTTTGTCTGAAAAATATTATCTTTACGAAGAAAGATTTAATAATTACGGTATTTAATAGGAGAATAAGTATGATTAAAGTAAAACTTTGTGCATTCAGCGACGAGGCGTCCAGCGCGTTGGACGGACAGATTGCGGCGTTAAAGCGCAACAACGTACCCTATATGGAAATGCGTACGGTCAACGGTAAAAACGTTACGACGCTGACGGTGGAAGAGGCAAAAGAGATTCGTCAAACCTTGGCGGACAACGGCTTGGCGGTATGGTCAATCGGTTCGCCTATCGGTAAATCGCACATTGACGACCCGTTTGAAAAGACGGAAGAAATTTTGCGCCATACTTGCGAAATCGCAAACGCGCTCGGCACGGATAAAATCCGTATGTTCAGCTTTTTTCAGGCGTATGATAAACGCGACGAAGTAATCAGCCGTCTTAAAAAGATGGTAGCGATCGCCAAGGAATACAACGTGGGCTTGTACCACGAAAACGAAAAGGATATTTACGGCGACGTGGCGGCACGTGTCGTGGATATCATGGAAAACGTGCCTGGTCTGTACCATATTTACGATCCTGCAAACTACTTGCAATGCGGCGAAAAAGCAGAGGATACGCAACGTATTTTTGCAGGTAAAATCGATTATTATCACGTCAAGGACGTTATCGTAGAGAGCGGTTCGCTTGTACCTGCAGGCGTTGGCGACGGCAAGATCGGCGATATTTTGAAAACGATTACGTCAGATAAGACGTTTACGCTTGAACCTCATCTTTCGATTTTCGAGGGGTATTCTCTGATTGACAAGACGGTTATGAAACACGAGTTTGAATTCCGTACCGCAGACGAGGCGTTTGACGCGGCGGTGGCGGCACTCAAAGGGTTATTAAAAGACGCAGGCTTTGAAGAAGTCGGCGACGAATTTGTAAAATAAGGACGTAAAGGGGTAAAAAACAATGAAAAAGATTAGATTTGGTATTGTAGGTGTGGGCAACCAAGGTACGTATTATGCAAATAGTCTGTTTGCAGCAGGCGAAATTGAAAACGGCGTCGTTTCGGCGATTTGCGATATCAGCGACGTAAAAATTGCCGCAATTAAAGAAAAATTGAAAGACGACAGTATCGTGTATTTCCACGATTATAAGGAAATGGTACAAAGCGGTATTTGCGACGCAGTTTTGGTGGAAACGCCGCACTATTCACATACGGAAATCGTAAAATATTGCTTGAAGAACGGCATGCCCGTCATCTGTGAAAAACCCGCAGGCGTATACACGAAAGAAGTTCGTGAAATGAATGAACTTGCAGCAAAATGTGACACCAAATTCGGTATGATGTTCAATCAGCGTACCAACTGCGTATACCGCAAAATGCGCGAAATCATTGCTGAGGGCGGTATCGGTAATTTGCAGCGTATCACTTGGATTATTACCAACTGGTACAGAACGCAAAATTATTACGACAACGGTAGCTGGCGCGCGACGTGGGACGGCGAAGGCGGTGGCGTTTTGATTAACCAAAGCCCGCACCAAATAGACCTGATTCAATGGGTTGTAGGACAGATGCCCAAGACGGTACGCGGATTCTGTCAATACGGCAGATGGCACGATATTGAGGTGGAGGACGAAGTAACGGCGTTCTTGACCTATGAAAACGGCGCTACGGGCGTATTTATCACAACGACGGGCGAAGCTCCCGGTACCAACCGTTTGGAAATTTCGGGGACGAAAGGAAAACTCCTTTGCGAAAACAATAAACTTGTTTGGTATAAAAACGAAACGGATGCGCAGGAACATAGCTATTCTGCGGATAACGGCTTTGCGATGCCGAAAATGGAAATTATCGAGGTGGAAACGGACGGCAAAAACCCTCAACACGCAGGCATTATCAACAACTTTGCCAACACGTTATTGGGCTTGGAAGAATTGTTCGTAGACGGTCAAGACGGTTTCAACGGCGTGGAACTTATGAACGCAATGGAACTCTCGGGTTGGAGAAACGGCGAAGAGATCACGTTGCCTGTCAACGAGGACGAATACCTTGCTGAACTTAACAAACGCCGTGCTACGTCTCGCAAAAAAGACGTAGTGGAAACGGTAGCCGCAGACATGGGTAATACCTTTGGCTCGGAAAAGAAGTAATTGCATAAAACAAGGAACGGCTCTGCGGCATATACGCAGAGCTGTTTTTGTCGAAAAAATCGCACGTTCCGCATCTGAACATGCATACAATAGGAATATGAGAAAAATACCTTATAATCGCCAAGCGGCGTTGGATTATGCTAGAAAATGGGCATTTTCGCGAAATCCTGCCTACTACAATTTTGACGTAATCGGCGGCGATTGTACGAATTTTGCGTCGCAATGTTTGTTTGCAGGCTGCGGCGTAATGAATTACACGCCCGATCTGGGTTGGTTTTATCGCGCGGCAAGCGACCGTGCGGCTGCGTGGACGGGCGTGGAATATTTTTACCGCTTTTTGGTGGGTAACAACGATACGTCAGCGGGGATAGGCAACGGCGCTGGACCGTTTGCTATCGAGGTTGGGATGGAAGGTTTAGAGATTGGTGATTTTGTACAGCTGGGCAGGGAAACGGGGGATTTCTACCATACGCCCGTTGTGGTCGGCTTTTTAGACGGCGTGCCGCTTTTGGCTGCGCATACCTATGACGCGTTCAACCGTCCTTTGACGAACTATTCGTTTGCCCGTTTGCGCTGTTTGCATATTCTTGGCGCGCGCACCTTTTAAGTGCTTTTAGGGAAAGTATTAAAAAGATAGAAAAGTATATAATCTATAATTTGGTCGCGGAAAACTTCCATCAAATACTTGACTTGCGCGGCAAATTGCTGTATAATATTTTTGTATGCAATTTGTATTGGACGGCGAGGACGCGGATAATGCAAATTAGGGGAAAACGGGAAAAAATTTAACGGCGAAAGAAGAAGGACTACGGTATGCAGATTATCGAAGTATGGGGAAAACAAAAGGGCTATAAGACGTTTTCCGCACGCAGAATCCAGCTGGGAAGATGCGGGCTTATTTCGGTAGGCATAAATGGCGTTTTTTCGCGCAAAAATAACGATATAATGGGTGGAGTGCAATAAAAATTGCGCTCCATTTTGATTTATTAATTACATTTAGTGAGGAGAATTGTTATGAGTAAAGTCGGTATTTTGATGGGCAGTAAATCGGACTTTGACGTGGTAAAACCTGCGGTTTCCGTGCTGAAAAAATTCGGTGTGGAAACGGAAGTTCGTGTAATTTCCGCGCACCGTACTCCGGACGAGGCGCACGAGTTTGCTGCGACGGCAAAAGAACGTGGAATCGAAGTGTTGATTTGCGCGGCAGGTAAGGCGGCACACCTTGGCGGCGTTATTGCGGCGCTGACCACTCTCCCGGTTATCGGGTTGCCGGTAAAGACGGATATGATGGGCGGTTTGGACAGTTTGCTGTCTATCGTGCAGATGCCCTCGGGGATTCCCGTGGCGACGGTGGGCGTCAACGGCGGTGAAAACGCAGGCTTGCTTGCGCTCCAAATTCTTGGGATTAAGTACCCTGAAATCGCTGCGCAGCTTGACGATTATAAGAAAGCAATGAAAGATAAAATCAATGCAGACGACGCTGCTTTGCAGGCATTACTTTAATGAAGAAATAACGGAGAAATTCTATGGCAGTATTTGGGATTTTTGGAACGAAAACGGAAGACGTTGCGTCTAGTGTATACTACGGATTATACGCTTTGCAACACCGCGGGCAAGCCTCTTGCGGTATCGTAGTCAACGACGACGGGGTTTTCCATACGTATAAAGATTCAGGCTTGGTCAACGACGTGTTCGTACCCTCGGTTATGAAAGGCTTGGGCTTAGGTCAAATTGCAGTCGGTAACGTGCGTTACGGTACGTCGGCTACGAAAGACCGCATCAATGCCGAACCTATCGTTGTCAATCACAGCAAAGGTAGGATGGCGATTGCCATTGACGGCAAACTCGTCAACAGCGCGGAACTGAAAGAAGAAATGGAAATGCAGGGCTCGATTTTCCATACGGGCAACGACGCGGAAATCATTTCGGCGGTCATCATCAAAGAACGTATCACGTCTTCTTCCATTGAAGAGGCGGTTTGCAAAGCTATGAAGCGTTTGAAAGGCGGATATTCGTTGTTGGTTATGTCGCCGCAGAAACTGATTGCGGCTCGCGACGAAAACGGCGTGCATCCCATTTGTTATGGCAAGCGTGCCGACGGCGAATATATTATCGCTAGCGAAACGTGCGCACTCACTTCGGTCGGCGCGGCGCACGTCCGCGATTTAGAGCCGGGCGAAATCCTTGTGTTCACAAAAGATGGTATGCGCACGATAAAAGATAACTGCGGGCAAAAGCCCGAACGCCTTTGCGTGTTCGAATATCTCTATACCGCCCGTCCCGACTCGGTAATTGCGGATTGTTCGGTACACCTTGCTAGAAAGCGCGCGGGTATGTTCTTGGCGAGAACGTGCGGGGTAGAGGCGGACGTCGTTATCGGCGCGCCTGACTCGGGTATCGACGCGGCAATCGGCTACGCGGAAGAATCGGGTATTCCTTACGGTTTGGGCTTGATTAAAAATAAATATATCGGCAGAACGTTTATCGACCCTGGTCAAAACGTTCGTGAGGACAAGGTACGTATCAAGCTGAACCCCGTCGTTGAAACGGTGAAAGGCAAACGCGTAGTCTTGGTAGACGACTCTATCGTCCGCGGAACGACGATGGCAAGAGTCGTAAAATTGTTGCGCGACGCAGGCGCAACGGAAATCCACGTGCGCTCGTCCGCGCCGCAGTTCTTAAATCCTTGCTATTACGGTACGGATATCGCATCCCGCGACGTATTGATTGCGTGCAATCATACGACGGAAGAAATGGCGCGTATCTTTGGGGCGGATTCGGTTGGTTTCCTGTCGGTAGAGGACGTGTTCAAGTTGGCGGAAAGCGGCAAATGCAAGGGCTATTGCGCGGCGTGTTTCGACGGTAAGTATCCCACGGAAATCCCGACGAGCAGCGGCGAAAGTAAATACGATTATAAAATTTCTGAAAGTAAAAAATAAAATTGGAGAACGATAAATATGGCAATTTCTTACAAGGACAGTGGCGTTGACGTAACCAGAGGTTACAAAGCGGTAGAATTGATGAAAAAACACGTAAAATCCACGTACGATAACAACGTAATCGGGGATTTGGGTTCGTTTGGCGGTTTCTATTCGATTGCAGGCGAAAAGATGGAAGAACCCGTTTTGGTTGCGGGTACGGACGGCGTAGGCACGAAACTGAAATATGCTTTCTTGCTTGAAAAACACGACACGATTGGTATCGACGCGGTGGCTATGTGTGTAAACGATATCGTATGTCAGGGCGCAAAACCTTTGTTCTTCCTTGACTATTACGCATGCGGTAGATTGTACCCCGAGGCAGAAGCGGACGTGGTTAAGGGTATCGCAGACGGTTGCCGTCAAGCGGGCTGTGCGCTTATCGGTGGTGAAACGGCGGAAATGCCCGGTTTCTATCCCGACGGCGAATACGACCTTGCAGGTTTTGCGGTTGGTATCGTAGATAAGAAAAAAGTTATCAACGGTAAGGATATCAAACCTGGCGACGTTTTAATCGGTTTGAAATCTACGGGCGTACACTCTAACGGCTATTCGCTCGTTCGTAAATTGTTCGGCGACAGCGACAAAGCGGCTTTGGAGGCATACGACGAAGAACTCGGCGCAACGGCTGCGGAAGTTCTGCTCAAACCCACACGTATTTACGTAAAGAGCATCTTGACGCTCATTGAAAAGGTGCAGGTGAAGGGTATCGCGCACATCACGGGCGGTGGCTTTATTGAAAATATTCCCAGAATTTTACCCGAAAACGTTTCGGCGGAAATTGATAAAAATTCCTACGACGTGCCCCCCGTATTCAAAGTAATGCAAAAGCGCGCAGGCATCACCGACGAACAGATTTATAACACCTTCAATATGGGTATCGGTATGATTGTATGCGTTGACTCTAAGGACGTGGACGCGGCGATGGCGTCGCTTAAAGAAACGGGCGAAGACGTAGTGGTAATCGGTAAAGCGGTTGCTGGCGACAAGAAAGTAATTCTGAAATAAACTATGAAAAAAATAGCGGTATTTGCGTCTGGAGGCGGCACGGATTTTCAATCGATTATCGACGCCAACGAGCGCGAGCAGTTTTGCAAAATTGAATATTTGGTGGCGTCCAAGCCCGATATCGGTGCGATAGAGCGTGCAAAAAAGCACGGCATAACGCCCTTTGTGTACGATAAGGAAAAGTATGCAAACAAAGACGAGTTTTACGCGGACGTAGCAAAGACTTTGAAAGGGGCGGGCGTGGAGTATATCGTCCTTGCAGGTTGGCTGTTGGTCGTTCCTGCAAGCTTTATCAAGGAATTTGAAAATGCAATTATCAATATTCATCCGTCGTTGATTCCCTCTTTTTGCGGTATGGGTTATTACGGCTTGCGCGTGCACAAAGCGGCAATCGAATACGGTGTAAAACTCAGCGGCGCGACGGTGCATTTCGTTGAGGCGGACGTGGACGGCGGGGCAATTATTATGCAACGCAGCGTACCCGTTATGGCGGACGACACGCCCGAAAGCTTGCAGGCGCGCATATTAAAAGAAGAGCATATCATGCTCCCTGAGTGCGTAAAATTGCTCTGCGAGGGAAAAGTTGAAAAATGCGGACGGACGGTACGCATCCATTAAAAACAGCACGGAGAACGAATCATGAATGTTTTGGTTATTGGAAACGGCGGTAGAGAACACGCTATTATTGCGGCTCTGAAAAAATCGCCGAAAGTAAATAAAATCTATGCAATGAAAGGCAACGCAGGGATTGCGGAAATAGCAGAACTCGTCAACGTCGATTATTGCGATATAAAGGCGGTCGGCGATTGGGTAGACCAAAAAGGGGATATCGACTTTACGGTAGTTGCCCCCGACGATCCTTTGGCGCTTGGGCTCGTGGACGAATTGCAGAGCCGCGGTCACCGCGCGTTTGGTCCTAACAAAAACGCGGCGATTATCGAGGCTAGCAAAGCGTTCTCGAAAGAGCTGATGAAAAAATACAATATCCCGACGGCGAAATACGAAACGTTTTCCGATTACGAAAGCGCGAAAAAATACGTAGAAACCTGCGATATTCCCGTGGTTTTGAAAGCGGACGGGTTGGCGCTTGGTAAAGGCGTTTTGATTTGTATGACGCGCGAAGAGGCGCAGGACGGGTTGAAAGAAATGATGCTTGACCAAAAATTCGGCACGGCAGGCAACAAGGTTGTCGTGGAAGAATTTTTAATCGGTCCGGAAGTTTCCGCGCTTGCGTTTACCGACGGCAAGACGATTAAGCCCATGATTACCAGCTGCGACCATAAACGCGCGAAAGACAACGACGAGGGCTTGAACACGGGCGGTATGGGCACGTTTTCTCCCGCGCCGTTCTACGGCGAAAAGACGGCGAAAGAGGTAATGGAAAAAATCATGATTCCTACCGTCGCGGCAATGAACGCCGAGGGGCGTACCTTTAAGGGCGTGCTGTATTTCGGGTTGATGAAAACGAAAGATGGCATGAAAGTAATCGAGTACAACGCTCGGTTTGGCGATCCCGAAACGCAGGTGATTTTGCCCATGCTCAAAACCGATATCATGGACATTTTCGAGGCGGTCGTGGACGGGCGTTTGGACGAAATCAATATCGAATGGGAGGACGGCGCGTGCGTGTGCTTGGTACTCGCCAGCGGCGGTTATCCCGAACACTATGAAAAAGGCAAAGAAATCACCTTTGGCGATTTGGATAAAGACGTTACCGTTTACCACGCGGGTACGGCAATGAAAGACGGCAAAGTGGTTACGAGCGGCGGCAGAGTGCTCGGCGTCGTAGCCAAAGGCGCAGACGTGGAAGAGGCTCGTCAAAAGGTGTATGCAAACGCCGAAAAAATCCACTTTGACGGTATGTACTACCGCAAGGATATCGGCATTAAATACAGAGACGTTGCAAAGGAGTAAGAGAGATATGATTTACAGAATTTTTGTGGAAAAGAAAGACAACGTACAGGCAAGAAAAGAGGCGTCGGATATTAAAACGCTCCTTAATATCAAGACGGAAGATTTCCGTTTGGTGCTCCGTTACGACGTGGAGGGGCTTAGCGAAGAAGAATTGAACGCGGCGATTCCGTCCGTATTCTCCGAACCGCCCGTAGACGACGTATATCTTGAAAATTTGGAAATTCCCGCAGGCTATAAGGCGTTTGCGGTCAGCTATTTGACGGGGCAATACGACCAGCGCGCAGACAGCGCGGCGCAATGCGTACAGCTGCTCACAAGAAAAGCGCGTCCCCTTGTAAAATGCGCTAAAATTTACATGGCGAAAGGGGTAACGGACGAACAGCTCGTTGCGATTAAAAAACACATTATCAACCCCGTAGAAAGCGAAGAAGTAGGCTTTGAAAAGCCCGA
>JAZNXZ010000025.1:0-3918 GCA_045594165.1 Candidatus Scatosoma sp. | reverse complement strand
AGCCAAGATTTGCCCGTCAACGAGCTGGTAAAACAAATTATTGAGGATACGAAAATGCGCGAGGCGTACGCGGACGACAGCGACGAGAGTATCAACAAGCGCGCAAATATCGAAGAATTTGTCAATTCCGTTGAGGAGTATTGTCGGCTCAATCCCGACACGACGTTGACCGATTATCTTAATCAAGTTACGCTGATGTCGGACACGGACGATATGGACGACGGCAATTACGTCACCCTTGCGACCGTGCACGCCGTCAAGGGCTTGGAGTTCAGGTGCGTGTTCATCTGCGGTTTGGAAGAAAATATTCTGCCCGTATCCCGTGCGGTGGACAACGACGACGATATGGAAGAAGAACGCCGTCTTATGTACGTGGCGATCACGCGTGCGAAAGAGCTATTGTATTTGACGCGTTCCAAGAGCAGATATCTCTACGGCAAGCGTGAGCCGACCGCTCGTTCGCGTTTTTTGAAAGAGCTGTCAGGGTGCGTGGATTTGCCGCGCGAAGTGCGCCGTTTGCCCTATGGATACAGCGATTACGACGACCCCGAAATGTACGGAAACGACGCGTACGTGGGGGGACGGTACGAAACGAACGATAATTACGGCAGAAAAAGCAACTACGGCGGTGGTTACCGCAGTTATGGCGGATACGATACTTCACGCAGTAATTCGGGGATAACTCGTTCGGCGTGGAAAGGGAATTCGTACGGCTCGTCCTATGGCGGCTCGTCCTATGGCGGCTCGTCCTATGGCGGCGCGTCGTATGGAAATAAAAATTCGGCACAGAAGAGTAGCGGGGGCTTTACCTACGGCGGCGTTGCGAAAGCGATTAAACCGACGGGTGGGACGAAAGACGTCAGCGTTTTCAAAATCGGCGTCAGCGTCAGCCATCCGAAATTTGGCAAAGGCATGATTGTCGGGGTACGCGGCGCAGGTAGCAACATGATTATTGACGTTGCGTTTGAAAATTTAGGAATAAAACAGCTTTCAGCGACTTTGGCACCACTTACAGTTTTATAAACGGAGCTTTCTATGAACAGACAAAGAGAAATCACGGATATTCTCAATAAATGGGCGCACGAATATTACGTCTTAGACGCCCCGACGGTGTCGGATAAAGAGTACGATACGCTCTACGACGAGCTGCGCGCCTTAGAAAAGGAAAGCGGCGTGGTATATCCCGACAGCCCGACGCGCAGAGTGGGGGGCGAGCCGATTAAGGGCTTTGAAAAGCACACGCATATCGCGCGCTTGTTTAGCTTGGACAAATCGGTGTCGGAAACGGAGCTTTCCGCTTTTTTAACCCGCATTGAAAAGTTTGTCGGGGGCGAAACGGACTACACCGTGGAATACAAATTCGACGGTTTGACGGTTTGTTTGACTTACGATAAAGGGCAGTTTATCCGCGCGACGACGCGCGGTAACGGCGTAGTGGGCGAGGACGTAACGGCGCAGGTTTTAACGATAAAATCCTTTCCGCTCACGATTGCATACCAAGGCACTTTGGAGGTGCGCGGCGAGGCGGTTATCCGTCTTTCCGTCTTGGAAAAATACAACGAAACGGCGGCAGAGCCTTTGAAAAACGCACGCAACGCGGCGGCAGGGGCGATCCGCAATCTCGATCCGAAAATCACCGAAAAACGCCGTCCTGACATCTATTTTTACGACGTCAATTATCTTTCCGACGGCGAAAATATGTCGCAGACGGAGGCGCACGACTTCCTCGTTAAGGAAGGGTTTAAGGTGTATCCGTACTTTGCCGTTTGCCATACCAAGGACGAAGTCCTTGCCGCTATCAAGCATATCGAACAAGACCGCAAAAAAATAGACGTTTTGACGGACGGAGCGGTTATCAAACTCAACGACGCGCGTATCCGCGACGAGTTGGGCTTTACCGACAAATTCCCCCGTTGGGCAATGGCGTATAAATTTGAGGCGGAAGAAGTTACGACGCTACTCAAAGACGTCGTTTGGCAGGTGGGCAGAACGGGAAAATTAACGCCGCTTGCTCTGTTAGAGGCGGTAGACCTCGGTGGGGCAACTGTTTCACGTGCAACGTTGAACAATTACGGCGACATTTTGCGCAAGGACGTGCAGATCGGTTCGCGCGTGCTGGTGCGCCGTTCCAACGAAGTTATCCCCGAAATTTTGGGCGCAACGGAGCATTACGCGCACAGTAAAAAAATCGAAAAGCCCCGTATATGTCCTGCGTGTAACAGCGAACTGACGGAAATAGGCGCGCATTTATTCTGCCCGAATCGGTTGTGCAAACCGCGTCTTGTGGCGGCGTTGGACCATTACGCTGGCAAAAACGCCATGAATATCGACGGCTTTTCCGAGAGTACGGCGTTGCAGCTTGTCGAGCGCAAAAACGTTACGAAACCGTCCGATTTATATGCGTTGACGGCGGAAGATTTGGCAAATTTAGACGGCTTTAAGGACAAAAAAATCACGAATATTTTAGCGGCGATTGAAAAGAGCAAAACGCCGACGTTGGACGCTTTTATCTACGCAATCGGCGTGGAAGGGGTGGGACGTGTCGCGGCGAAGGACCTTGCGGCGCGGTTTAAGAGCGTTGACGGCATCATGAACGCCACGGAAGAAGAACTGATTGCCATGGAAAACGTGGGCGAGATTACGGCGAAAGCCATCGTGGCGTATTTTAAGGACGAAAACAATCTTGCCGAGCTAAACGCTTTGGCGGCGGCGGGGGTTACGCCCACGTGGTCGGACGAGAAAAGAGAGGGCGTCTTTTCGGGGCAATCGGTGGTGTTGACGGGTACGCTGTCAACGTTTAAGCGCAGCGAGGCGCAAAAACTGATTGAAGAGCGCGGCGGCGTATGCCAAAGCTCGGTCACGGCGAAAACGACGTTGGTTTTGGCAGGCGAAGAGGCAGGCAGCAAGCTCGCCAAAGCGCAAAAACTCGGCATAAAGATTATCGACGAAAACGAATTCAAGCAAATGTTGGAGAAAAAATAAAGAAAAAAAAGACGAAAAAAACGCGGGTTTGAAAAAATCTGCGTTTTTTGTATACAAAAATTTTGTAAAACTATTGACAAATCAAAAAAGGGTGGTATAATGTTAGAAAATTCTTTTTTGCAGAAAAATTTTACAAAAAAGGAAGTGGAGGATACATAATGAAACATTTGAAAAAGACTTTGGCATTGGCAATGGCAGTAGCGTGCGTAGGTTGTTTTGCGGCTTGCGGCGGTGATGATGAAGGCGGCGTTCCCGGCGAAAACGTAGTTGGCGTAGAAGTAACTGCAGAAGAATGGGCAGCAGCGTTTGCGGCAACCACGGCGGCAACCAACCTCACGGTAGACGCATATGCAACGTACGAATGGAAAGCGGCTGAGGGTAGCGACTTTGAAAAAGGTGCGCAATCCGGTGTTGTGAAAATTGCAGACGGCAAGATGTATACGGAATATACGAATACCGAATCTTGGAGTTTGACGGAAGACAGTGGCGTAGATGCTGGGGAAGAATCGGGTACGATGAAAGAGTATCATTATGAAGAAGACGGCACTTGGCACGAATTGTGTTGGGACAGCTTTAGCAACGAATGGACGAAAGAAATATCCTATTGGTTTAGCGCAGAAGATTGCAGCGGTATGTACGTTGTGGGAATGATTTACGAAACCGATTACGCTGCGTATACCTATAATGCAGACAAGGGCGCATACGTTTGCGAAACGACGACGCGATGGGGTGACGACGTTACCTACGAAATCAAAATTAAAGACGGTAAGATCGCGGCGTTGAAGACGACGGAAACTGGTGATGATGACGGAATTGGTTCGGAAACGAGCGCAATGTCCATTACCTACGGCAACGCATCGGTTACGGTTCCTACCGATATCACGATTGCAGAAGATAGCGGCGAAGAATAATTTACAAAAAAATATAAATAGACAA
>JAZNXZ010000024.1:0-3593 GCA_045594165.1 Candidatus Scatosoma sp. | reverse complement strand
TAGGATAAGAAATACGGAGAGAAGAAAACGATGGACGAATTTGTTTTGCAGTTGGACGAATATTTTTGCGAAAAATATGCAAATTACGATAAGCTGTGCCTTTTGCCCGGCTATAAAATGCCGCTGATGCAGGCGTCGGAGGTTCGCGCGGACGGTAGAACGTACGCCTATACCCTGCCCCCCGAAACCATGAGTCTTGCTAGGCAAGAGAAAAAGGCGGAAATTTTGGCGGAGTTGAAAAAGCGCATGGCAGACGTAACGTTTTCTTTTTCGTTCCGTCCGATAGGGATTTTTTCGCGGATGAAAAACGTATTTTCAAAATACGCGCCGTATAAGACCTTGAACAATATTTTACAAAAATACAAACTTTCCGACCAAGACGTGTTGCAGTCGTTGAACGTATCCCCTGAAATTTGGAAAGGGATGCGCAAAAATAAATATCTGCCGACGAAAAATATGATTTTTTCCTTGGCGTTCGTCGGGCGTTTTTCCTGCGAGGATATGCAGTCGCTATTGCAACTGTGTGGATACGCAATGGACTTTACTTATGTAAAAGACGTCGTAATTTCTTACCTTTTGACGGAAAAAGTGTTCAACCCGACCATGTTGGAGCGTGCGTTTAACGAATATAAGGTAGCCAACCTCTTCTTAAAATAATGCTATGCAAACGCTTGCGTTTTTGTATAGAGTGTGTTATAATAACTAAAAATTGAATATCCGAGCGGGAAAAGAGTAACCGAAAAAGGGGGACGAAAACAGAGAGGAACGCCGTAGGCTGAAAGCGTTGCACGGTTCTTCTGCCGGTGAAAGTGCGTTTCTGCGTTATCAGGACAGACTAATCCTCTGCGGTAGCCCCCGTTATCGGGCAAGAAAGGGAAAAACCGTCGGTTTTTCTGAAATAAAGTGGAACAGCGAGTAACAGCGCCTTTATACTATGGTATAAGGGCGTTTTTGTTTTTTAGCACGTATATACTTCGCAATACGTCGTCGCGCTTACGTTTTCCCTCGGTCACGTACGTCCATGTACGCTCCCGTCGGGAAAGCCGCACGCTCCTTGTCTTGCTCGCATCTACGCACTAAAACGGATAGAAGAGCACTTACGTCGTCGCGCTTACGTTTTCCCTCGGTCACGTACGTCCATGTACGCTCCCGTCGGGAAAGCCGCACGCTCCTTGTCTTGCTCGTATCTACGCACTAAAACAGAAAGCGTATTATAAAAATTGCGGAAGAAGAAAATCGGAAAAGGGATAGAAGAGAAAACGAAAAAAGGAGTGCTGAATTATGTGGTTCAAAAATTTACGGGCTGACATTAAGGCGGCAAAACAAAACGACCCAGCGGCGCGGAACTGGTTTGAAATATGGCTCACCTATTCGGGGGTGCATGCGTTGTCGTGGCACAGAGTAGCGTATTTCTTCCACAAAATCAAGCTGAAATTGATTGCGCGTATTATCAGCCAAACGGCGCGGTTTTTCACGGGCATAGAGATACACCCTGCGGCGAAGATTGAGGGCGGTGTGTTTATCGACCACGGTTCAGGTGTGGTAATCGGCGAAACGGCGGAGGTGCATAAGGGCACGGTTATTTATCAGGGCGTAACGCTTGGCGGTACGGGCAAGGAACGTGGCAAACGCCATCCGACGATTATGGAAAACGTTACCCTTTCGGCGGGAGCGAAAGTGTTGGGCGGATTTACCGTCGGCGAAGGTGCGAAAATCGGTGCGGGAGCGGTGGTTTTGAAAGAAGTTCCCCCGTATGCAACGGTGGTGGGCGTTCCCGGGCGTATCGTGCGAATTCGACCGCCTGAAACGGAAGACCCTACGCACGCAGGTATGGTGGCTGCGGTGGCGCTTTCACACGAGGCAAAGGAAGAACTTGCCAAAGAGGCGGCGCGAAAAGCCGAAGAGGAACGGAGTAAGAAAAAGTAAAAAGGGCATATACGGTATGCAATGAATAGGAGAAAAGTTATGAAAATTTATAATTCGTTGTCAAAAAGAAAGGAAGAATTTATCCCCTTGGAGGGAAACAAGGTTAAGATGTACGCCTGCGGTATTACGGTATCGGGCGAGGCGCATATCGGGCACGGCTATCAAGCTTTGATTTACGATATCATGCGTAAATATTTGAAAAAACTCGGCTATGACGTAACGTACGCGCGCAACTATACGGACGTAGACGATAAAATTATTGCAAAATCCCACGAAACGGGGATTCCTGCGGACGAATACGCGGCAATGATGATTGAAAATATCAACAAAATCATGGCGAATTTCCACGTAGACGACCCCGACGTTTGGCTGAAAGCGACGCAAAATATCGACAACATTATCGATTTTGTATCCACGCTGATTGAAAAAGGGCACGCGTATCCCACGAAGAACGGCGACGTGTACTTTGACGTGGAAAGCTTTCCCGCCTACGGCAGACTTTCCAACCGCAATATCGAGGACGCGCTGGACGGCGTGCGCGTAGATAACGACGACGAGAAGAAAAACGCGTACGATTTTGCCCTTTGGAAGAGTGCGAAACCGGGCGAAATTTATTGGGATTCCCCTTGGGGCAAGGGCAGACCGGGCTGGCATATCGAGTGTTCGGCAATGAACCGCGCGGCGTTTGGCGAACAAATCGACATCCACGGCGGCGGCAGGGATTTGATTTTCCCTCACCACGAAAACGAAATTGCACAGACGGAGGCGCTGACGGGCAAGCCTTTCGTAAAATATTGGACGCATAACGGCTTGATTAAGGTCAACGGACAAAAAATGAGTAAATCTTTGGGGAATAGCTTGCTCCTTGCCGACTTGCTCGAAAACTATTCGGACGAGGCGGTGAAATTTGCGCTGTTGCAAACAAACTACCGCAACGACATCAATATTACGGACGATTTGTTCCCTGAGGCGGAAAGACATTTGTACGAGTTTTATTGTCAGCTTGCGCTCGTAGACGAGGTGTTGTCCAAATTTAAGGGGGCGGAGCTTACGATTGAAAACGAGGACGCGCTCCGTGCGGCGGAGTACGCGGCGAAAATCGAAGAAGAGTTTAACGCTTGCATGAGCGACGATTTTAACACGGCGCTTGCGTTGTCTAACCTTTTCGGGTATTTTAAGGATATGAAAAAATGGCTTAGCGAAGGCAAGACGGGGGGATTTTTTGTGGCGCTTTCTGCGGCGGCGCAAATCCGTAAAACGTACGCTTTGTTGGGCATATTTACCAAGAACGCCAAAGAGTATAAGGCGTGGTACGAAGAAAAGCACGCCGAAGAAAGCCCCGCGGAAGTCAAAGCGGTGGGAGAAGAACGTTGGGCGGCACGTACGGCGCGCGATTGGGCGAAGAGCGACGAATTGAGAGCCAAGCTTGCGGAAATGGGCTATGCAAGTCGGAGGCCAAGCGGTCTTAGGAAGACAAGAGAGACTAACAACTCCTTGGCTCACAGAACGACATGGCTACGATCCGACTTCAAAGCGGTGGCAGAAGAACGTTGGGCGGCACGTACGGCGCGCGATTGGGCGAAGAGCGACGAATTGAGAGCCAAGCTTGCGGAAATGGGCTATGCGGTCAAAGACAGCAAGACGGGCTACGAACTGACGAAAATGTA
>JAZNXZ010000023.1:0-8787 GCA_045594165.1 Candidatus Scatosoma sp. | reverse complement strand
GTTCGCGCAAGCATTGAACGCACCAACGCCGATACTCGTAACACTGTCGGGGATTAGGATTTCCGTTAAATTACTGCAATTAGAGAACGCTCTTTCGCCGATACTCGTTAATTGACTGTTTTCACCAAACGTTACACTCGTTAAACTACTGCAACCAAAGAACACAGAATAACCGATACTTGTAACACTGTCGGGGATTAGGATTTCCGTTAAATTACGGCAACAATAGAACGCATCATCACCGATACTCGTTAATTGACTGTTTTCTCCAAACGTTACACTCGTTAAACCTTCGCAATTATAGAACGCCTCATCACCGATACTTGTTAATTGACTGTTTTCTCCAAACGTTACACTCGTTAGACCTTCGCAATAATAGAACGCATCTTCACCGATACTCGTCACGCTGTCGGGGATTGTAATACTACGAATAAAATCATCATGAAACGCATTTTCGCATATTTCCTTCACAGGCAAACCCTTATACGTAGCGGGGATTACCACGTCACAGTCAGCGCAGAGCCCCCTACCAATGACGCTGTAATAACTGTTATCTTCACTGATTAGATAGGCAAGGTCTGTACTGTATGCGGGGATTTCATTTTCCCTGCCGCCGCAGGCAACCACGCCCGCCGTCAACGTCAAACACCCCAAAACCGCCAACGTTTTTAACCATTTTCTATTCATAATAACCTCCCTAAGGTTTGTGATTTTATTTTAGCACTTTTTTCCGTTACCGTCAATACTTTTCAAAAAATTTTTTATGCACAGCATAAAAGCACTCCTTGCGGAGTGCTTTTTTCTTTTTATTTCAGCCAAAGGTAGGCAAGCCCAATCATCATACCGAAACCGAGAATAATCATCAGCAGTATCGGCCAAAACGCGCGGAACGCGCCAATGACCATCGCCCAATATTCCTTGAACGTTATCTTGCCAAGTTTATCTTTTGGGTTTTTCTTCTTTTGCGGATTGTACCATTTGAAACCCTCTACGTTCATGTCCGCAACCGTGGTTTCCATGTCCAGCTCCGCTTTCTGCTTTTTCTTTTTCTCTTTCTTTTCGTTTTTGTCTGCTTTTGCCATGCTTATATGCTTATTCCTGCGTTTGTTCCACGTCTGCCGTTGCAATCTCTTCGGCAGCGTTTTCTGCAACCGTCGCCGCGTTATATTCCGCGATATCCTCTGCCGTATCGTACAAATGGCAGGCACAGAAATGCCCTTCTTCTACCTCTTTATACTTCGGCGGAACGGATTTACAAATTTCCATACATTGTTCGCAACGGGTATGGAATTTACAACCCTTGGGCGGATTGACGGGGGAGGGAATATCCCCTTTCAAAATCACGCGGTTCATCTTCACGTGCGGATTGGGCACGGGAACTGCCGAGAACAACGCCTTCGTGTACGGGTGCAACGTGTTCGAGAAAATCTTCTCTTTCGTGCCGAATTCCACCATGCTGCCAAGATACATAACGCCTACGTCGTCGGAAATGTGTTTTACAACCGACAAGTCGTGCGAAATGAAAATGTAGGTCAAGCCAAGCTCTGCCTGCAATTCCTTCAGCATGTTGATAATCTGCGCCTGAATCGAAACGTCCAACGCCGATACCGGCTCGTCGCAAACAACGAGTTCGGGTTTTAAGGCAAGTGCGCGCGCGATACAGATACGCTGACGCTGGCCACCCGAGAATTCGTGCGGGTAACGCTCGAAATAATGCGGTTGCAAACCACACATTTTCATCACTTTCAGCACGTATTCTTTATAATCTTTCTTGCTAACGAGCTTGTGTTGCAACGCCGCCTCGCCAATGATACCGCCTACCGTCAAACGGGGCGAAAGGCTGGCATACGGGTCTTGGAAAATCATCTGCATATTCGGACGGAGTTTATCAAATTCCTTGTTGGGAATTTTGGAAATTTCCTGTCCCTTGAAATACACTTCGCCGTCCGTTACGTCGTGAAGACGTAAAATGGTGCGCCCCATGGTCGTTTTACCGCAACCGGATTCACCTACGATACCCAGCGTTTTACCCTTTTTTAAGGTAAAAGAAACGTTATCCACCGCTCGCAACCATCTGGTCGGTTTACCGAAAAAGCTCTTTCCTACGACAAAGTGCTTTTTCAAATTGCGCACTTCGAGCAGCACGTCAGACGCCGCTGCCGCTGCCGTATTTTCCGTATTCGTTTCGGGGATTATTTCCAGTTCGTTTTCACGCATTGTTTTCATCCCCCTTTTCGTTTTTATCTTTGTAGAGATAGCAAGCTACGCTGTGCGTATCCGTAACTTTGACAAGATGAGGATAATCGCCTGCGCACGCTTTCGTGCATCTTTCGCATCTGTCGCGGAAATAGCAATAGTTGGGCATATTGACAGGGTTCGGTACAAACCCAGGAATACAGTACAGAGAATCCACTTCGCCGTCTACGGTAGGCTTACTCTTCTGCAAACCAATCGTGTACGGGTGCAAAGGATTGTCGAAAATATCCTCCGCCGTACCCATTTCAATAACCTTACCCGCGTACATAACCACGACGAAATCCGCCATTTCGGCAACAACGCCCAAATCGTGCGTGATCAGCATAATCGAACCGCTGATTTTCGTCTTGATTTCACGGAGCAAATCCAAAATTTGCGCCTGAATGGTAACGTCGAGCGCCGTCGTCGGCTCGTCTGCGATAATCAAACGGGGATTACAAAGCAATGCCATCGCGATCATGACACGCTGACGCATACCGCCCGAAAGCTCGTGCGGATATTTTTTATACACACCCTCGGGGTCTGCAATACCAACGAGATTGAGCATCTCGATACTGCGTTTCTTAGCCCCCTGTTTGGTAACGCCGCCGATGTGCAAAAACGCAACTTCGTCCAGCTGATTCCCGATGGTAAAAACAGGGTTGAGCGACGTCATCGGTTCTTGGAAAATCATGGCGATTTCTCTGCCACGAATACCGCGCATTGCCTCCAAAGGCATCTTCGCAATATCGTATACCTTTTCTTCCGTTTCGTACAGCTTACCGCCGAGTTCGTCTCTTTTTTGGATCGGCTTACCCTTTGCATCTTTTACAAGTACCGTTTCGCCGTTCACTTCTTCCGTTTCGTAAACGGGGATTTTCTTACCCAGTTTATCACGGCGGAATGCCTTGGTACGGAAACGGATAGAACCGCTTACAATTTGACCGCTAGGTCCTTGAACCAACTGCATCAAGGACAACGACGTAACACTTTTACCGCAACCGGATTCGCCAACGACGCCCACGGTCGCCCCTTCGGGGATAGAAAACGTAACCCCGTTAACGGCCTTTACCACACCCGTATCCGTATAGAAATAGGTATGTAAATCGTCAAACTCTACGATATTCGTAGGGTCTTTCATTTCCGTAACGTATTCGGATTCTACGTTCTTTCTCTTCTTGCGTTTTTCAAATTTTTTGGTGATTTTCGCGTTTTGACGGGTAATTTTACGGGATTCTTTCCCCGAGATATAATGTGATTTTTTCGTCTTCTTTTCTTCGGACATATCCATCACCTCTTCATCTTCGGGTCAAACGCGTCGCGCAAACCGTCGCCAACAAAGTTGAACGCCATAATCGCGAGCGTAATACAAATCCCGGGCGGTATCCAGAAATTAGGATACTCGATCAAAATATCCATCTTGGTTGCGGTATTGATCATCTTACCCCACGTATACGTATCCAAAGGTACTCCAATACCTAAGAACCCGAGCGTTGCTTCCGTCAAAATAATACTACCCAAGCCCATCGTCATCTGTACGATCAGCTGCGGCATAACGTTCGGCAACAAGTGCTTGAAAATTTTACGGAAAGTGGAAAGGCCGGAACATTTTGCAGCCAACATGAACTCCTGTTCACGCAAAGACAAAATCTGTCCGCGGACCATACGGGCTATACCCGTCCACCCCAGCAAAGTTAATATCGCCATTAGGAAATACAGTTTTCGTATATCCTCGATACCCATACTTTCTAACATCTGCGACAAAATCAACATAATCGGAATCGTCGGAATACAACTTAGAATATCAACGATACGCATAATTAGGTTGTCCACCCAGCCGCCGAAATACCCGGCTAAACCGCCTAGGATGACACCCAGTATCGCCTCTAAGAAGATAACGACAAACCCAATGGTCAGTGAAATTCTGCCACCCAACATCAACGTCGTAAATATATCGTTACCGCTATCGTCCGTACCAAGCCAATGCGTAGCGTTCATATCTGCACGCGTATTCAGCGGAGAGTTGCTATTACTCATGAAATTATATGCGTAAACGATTTCCGTTTTCGTTTTTGTTACGCCGTTCTCTTCGTATTCCACTTCGATCGCATATTGAATCACGTCAACGTGTACGATTTCTTTAATGTTTGCTTTGTTATCATCCGCTACGGGCGCACCGTCTTTTACCCATTGAGAACAACCGGGCAACAAAGGTCCGACGAACGAGAATAAAAACAACAAAACCAACATAACCAAACCAAGCACAGAGAGTTTGGAACGGAAAAACCGCTTTGCAACCAGTTGACCGGGCGACAGCATACGCACACGGCTACTCAAATTTTCGCCGCGTGTTTCCGTTTCGTCTGCCGCAACCGCCGTTTCCGCAACCGCGTCCTCTGCTTTTGCAACGTCTACAAGCTTTTCTTCGGGCAATTCTTCCGAAAGCAAATCTTTATTTTCTTCCATATTGCCCTCCTTTAAGCCAGTTTAACACGGGGATCTACCACCGCGTACATAATATCGGTGAGCAAGATACCGACAACCGTCAGCACCGCCAAAAACATATTATACCCCATGACAAACGGAATATCACCGTCCATCATTGCGTCGTATGCCAACTTACCGATACCGGGAATTGCAAACATTGTTTCCGTAATCATTGCGCCGCCAAACAGCGTAGGCAACGTACCGGCGAGCACCGTTACGAGCGGAATCAACGAGTTTCTAAACACGTGTTTATAAACAACCGATCTTTCCGACAAGCCTTTTGCTCTTGCCGTACGGATATAATCCGCGTTAAGTACTTCCAACGTGTTGGTACGGGTATACCGCGACCAGCTACCGATACTCAGCACGACCAAAACCGCGATAGGCAGTATCATATGCCATACTCTATCCCAGAAATAATCCCATTCCGTCGCCGTAATAGGCAAGCTGGATTCGATACCTTGTACGGGGAACCAACCGAGTTGCACCGAGAAGAAACGAATTGCAAGACTTGCCGCGAAGAACGTCGGGAACGAAATACCGATCATGGTCAAAAACGTTGCCGCATAGTCCAATTTACCGTACTGATTCACCGCACACTTGATACCGAGCGGAATTGCAATAATCAACTGTAAAATCAAGGACACAAACGAAATCGTGAACGAAATCCCCATATTTTTAGAGATAACGTCCTCAACGGGTTGCTGGTAGGATATGGACGTACCCATATCCCCCTGCATAAATTTACTCAGCCACGTAGAATATCCTTTAATGATACCCCAAAACGAATCGTCGCCGAAACCGTACGCCTTTTTAACGATTTCAAATTTCGCCTCGGCGTCGTCGTTCGCCTGATTTCCTGCCCCGGCAAGCTCCCACAGCGCGTTCAGGTCGATATTTCTTACCAAAATATACAAGATGACCGATACACTGAACAAGATCAGCACGGCAAGCAAAAGTCTTTTTATAATATACTTTACCATTAGCCTTTCTTCACTTTATAGTTTATTTTATAGGAAAGTAGAAAAATTAGTCAACGTAATCCAATTCCCAAAGCTTATCAATAACCCCTGCATATGCGGTGGGATTTTGGTTCAACGTACTGTAATCGATCAACGCAGGATTGTACGCAACGCAATCGTTTCTTTGATACGTGGGAAGTTCTACCGCAAGATCCATTACCAAATCCAAAGCTTCCGCATAAATTGCCGCACGTTCGGACTGAATCATGGTTTCACGAGCCGCGTCGATACGTTCGCTAAGCTGTTCGATAATATCCTGTTCTTCCGCAAAGTCACCCGTCTGATCGTTCAAAATCGTATTGTAACCCCAGTTCTTCGTACTGGTTGCGTTGGAATCTTTATGGTATACCTGATACATATCGGGGTCAACCGTAGAAGACCAAGCAGCCGCCCACACCGCAAGACCGCCGGTTGCCAACTTCTTCAAAGCCGACGCGTCATTTTTCACCGTAATAGTGAAACCTGCGTCTTCCAACGTCTTTTCTGCGTCTAAGAACATGTTGTAAGCAGGGTGATCCTGCGTAGCGCCTGCAATCGTAAAGGTAACTTCCAGCATCTTACCGTCTTTGTAAAGCTTGCCGCCGCTACCTACTTCCCAACCTGCCTGACCAACCAAATCCTGAATAAAGTCTTTGGTTGCGAGCGAAGTATCGTAGTAAGGCGTTTCGCCTGCGTCGCCGCTCGGATATGCCCAAGATGCACGGGACATCGATCTAAATACAAGCTCTGCAAGGTCACCGGTATAGTAGCCAAGCGTATGTTCCGTATTCATAGCATACATAATTGCCTGACGCACTTCCAAATCAGGTACGTACGTGGGGTTGATACCAACGTAACCGTAACCGTTCGTAGGCGACGTCTTATAGTTCAAGCCCGCTGCCGCAATCGCCTTGATGTTTGCCGCCGTTGCGTTGGGTTCACCGATATCGATTTCACCCATCTGCATCGCTTGTACGATTTGGTCAGAGTTTACCACCTTGTAACGAAGATATTTAATCTTTGCATTGCAAAGTCCGCTGCCTACCGTTTCAAAATAATTATTACGCTTAAAGTATACGAAGTTGTTGATGTAAAAATTTTCTTTGCTAACGTTATCGTTACCGTATTTATCCGTTGCCTGATAGATACCTGCGCCTACGGGCAAACCGTTCTTTTCAGGTGCTTTCAAAACGTTATTGAAGAAATCGAAATCATTCCATTTAACGCCGAATTTCGTGTTTTCAATCGCGTCACTGTTCGAATAGTAATATTTAGGGGATACCGTGAAACCGAAGTTCCAAATTGCCTTCGGGTCAATGCCGTTGATACGAATGTTCAAAACGTCGTTTTTACCGTCTTGCGTCTTGCTCGTCGTGATACCGCTGATGGTTTCCACTTTCATACCGTTTGCAAGCTCTTTTTCATAATACGCCGTACGCGCTTTCGCCATCAATTCTTCACGAAGGTTCGAACCCGACGCCCACCACAACAGAATTTGTTCAAGATATGCGTCTGCCGTATACGTTTCGTATACCATATTGATTGCTTTATCTTGGATTACATAAGCAATCGCTGCTTCTCTCGTGCAGCCCTGTGCAGCCATTTTTGCTGCGATTGCGTCTTCATCACTAGCTGCCGCTTCGATTTCTTCTACAATGTGGCTCGCGTAGTACGTCTGACCTTGGTAAGAACCGTCGTATTCGGTGCCGTCTTCCAAAATCACACCCGGTTTCGTCAGCGTCGTAACGTATTTACCGTTTTCGTCCTTCAACGCCTTGCTACCGTTTTGCGTCTTATAATAGATTGTGCTAGCCAAGCCTTCTACGAAGAAATAGATTTCCCAGTTTTCTTTCAAGGTATATTCCTGTTCATAGCTCGTCTGCGTACCCGCATTGTTAGACCAGTCGCTATTTACTTCTTCCCAGAAAAGCTCTTTCAATCTTGCAATATCTTCGTTGATGTTTTTCAATTCATCTTCATTGGGCGTAAAACCGGAATCCTTATCGCGCGAGTCGATAATATTCTGAATACGTATATCCGCCTCGTCGTAGAAAATTTTATTCAACGCACCTTGATCAAAGCCAGCATCGTTTATCAACAAATCGGGATCTTGCGCCTTATACGCTTTCAACCCTACGATATCCGTCGAATAGATGGTTGCCGAACCCATATATGCAGGGTCAAGATATACGTACAAATTGAAGAGTACGTCTTCAATCGTGAGCGGACTGCCGTCGCTAAACTTGATACCGTTTTTAATAACGAACGAATAATCGGTAAATCTGTTATCCGCATCCGTATTTATCGTGTAGGAGTCTACAACCGTGGGTTGATCCTGCCCACAAGCCACGTTACCCTCAGCCGTTACGCCAAGCATACTGATCTGCGTCATGGACAAAATTTCTACGTCTGTTGCAGAAGTCGCAAAGAACGGGTTAAAGTTACCGTCCAAAGCTTCCGTCGAGAAAACGATGGGGCGAGTTTCCGATTTGGAATTAGGATCATACTCTTCTTTGCCGTCTTCTTCGCTGGAAGAGCTGCTTTCACTGCTCGAAACCTGTTCGCTAGACGAGCTGCTTTCACTGCTCGAAACCTGTTCGCTAGAAGAACTGCTTTCACTACTCGAAACTTGTTCGCTGGACGAACTGCTTTCGCTGCTCGAAATCTGTTCGCTGGACGAACTGCTTTCACTGCTCGAACTCGTAGGGGGTGTATCACCGCCACCACCGCCGCACGAAACCGTAAAAGAACCTACCGTCAATGCGCTAAGCAAAAGGCAGAGAAATCTTCTTACTGATTTATTCATAATCTATATCCTCCGTTTGTTTTTTCTTATTTTTTCGTTATAAATTCTTCAGGATTACCCAAAACCTTAAACCCGTTGGGGTATGTCGCCAAATATTCCGCGTCAGACGCAAAACCACCGAACAGACAGTTTGTATAACCGTCCAACATATTCGTAACGTTTGCGCTACCGCCGATGGAAATTGTACCCGACAGCGTTACGTTTTCAATCGTCGCGCCCTCTTCCATTTTTTCAAATACGAAATAAATTTCCGAATCC
>JAZNXZ010000022.1:0-7697 GCA_045594165.1 Candidatus Scatosoma sp. | reverse complement strand
GGGTTCTCGTGCTGTTTTCGTAAAAGAGAATCGTCGCCGTTTTGCCGTCCAAATAAGACATTTTCTTCTCGCCTTTTCTAATGCGATTCTTAAATTCCTGCGCCAAGTCCAAAATTTCGGTAATCTCGGACGCAGACGCGTCGATTAGCCCTAACAAATCTTTTCTCTTCAGCATAAAATCTCCTTAAAATCTGCTTAAAAATACCGCCTTGAACGAAACTGTCCAAGACGAGTATATCGTTTCGTTTTTTCCTAACGCTTATTATACCACTTTTTTCAGGCATTGTAAAGGGTTCGGACGTAAGTTTTTACCAACTTTTTCGTTCCCGAACCCTTTTTATTTGCTTTTTATTAAAAATCAATAGATTTTTACGAGTTTGAATTGTAATTTGTCGCAAGAGGCGAGGATATATTCTATCCCGCGCTTTTCCGTTTTCAAGGGAAAGTACGCCGCGCCGTGGATATGTCCAAACACCACTTTGTCCACGCCGTTACTTTCAAAAAGGTCGGTGAACAGCGTTTGTTCGTTTTTCAAACTGAACGGCGGATAATGAATCATGGCAATCAGTTTATCCCCCTCTTGCCTAAGCTTTGCTCCCTCGGCAAACGCCAAACGAAACCGCTCTGCCTCGCGCTTGTACAGTTTTTCGTCCTGCTCGGTGTAATCGCTGCTCCCCGGGCACGTCCACCCGCGCGAACCGACAATGACGGTATTCCCGATACGTACCCCGTCCGTTTGCAAAAATACAAAGCTGTCGTCAGGGGCGCTGTCGCGCAATTTCGTAATACCGTTCCACCAGTAATCGTGGTTGCCGCGGATAAAGACTTTTTTGCCCGGCAACTCGGCAAGCGCGTTGAGGTCGACGAGGGCGTCGCTGAGTTTCATTGCCCAGCTAATATCGCCCGATATCAGCACGACGTCGTCGGGACGAACGGTGGCGAGCCAATCCTCTTTAATTTTTTCAAAATGCCCCTGCCAGTTGCCGCCGAATACGTCCATCGGCTTGTCGGCGGTGGCAGAAAGGTGCAAATCGCTGATTGCATAGATATTCATAACGCTATTATAACAGTTTTGCATTAAAAAAGCAAGGCTTTTACACCTTGCTTTTTTGCTTTATTGTCATTGCGCTTAGCTTGCTATGTGTCAATCTCGCCACTGTCATTGCGAGCGAGTTTACGAGCGCGGCAATCTCGCCTTTTTTACACGAGATTACTTCGTCACTGTCGTTCCTCGTAATGACAGCGTGACGTTGGCGCGGTATCCCCCTTGCCTTCCCCAGCTGGGGAAGGAGGACCGCTTGCGGTGGATGAGGCGTAAAAGAGCCGACGGCATTTCGCCGTCGGGTCTTTTTTATTATCACGCCCAAATTTCAATTTCGCCCTGTTCGTTATAATGCCAATAATTTCCACTTTCCGTCGGCTCGTTTTCACTGTACCAATACACGGGACGGTTGGAAGGATTCCAATTCGAATCCCAACCACTGGGTAGGCTTTCCGCCTCACAATAAATCGTCAAACCACTGCAATATTCGAACGCATAATCACCAATAATTATCACGCTGTCGGGGATTACTATTTCCGTCAAACTACTGCAACTAAGGAACGCCTGATAACCGATACTCGTCACACTGTCGGGGATTACAATTTCCGTTAAACTAAAGCAACAGAGGAACGCAGAATCACCAATCTTGGTAACACCGCCCTTAATCGCGACTTCCGCTAAATTAACACAATTATTAAACGAATCTTTGCCAATACTCGTAAGGTTATCACCCAAGATTACCTTCGTCAAGTTCGTACAATTGTAAAACGCTTTTTCGCCAATATTTTTCACGCTGTTAGGAAGCGTAAAAGACGTTGTCGTTTTACCAATCGCATATTGTATCAATTCCCCACCGTCTTTACTATATAAATCTCCTCCCAAATCTTTATATTCCGTATTCCCGGAATCCACGGTAATTTTCGTTAGGCTATAACAATTCGTAAACGCAAATTCTCCGATATGCGTAACGCTAGCTGGAATAACAATTTCCGCCAACTTTTCGCAATCATGGAACGCCTTTTTCTCAATATTCGTTATACCACTAGGAAGCACAACTTCCTTTAAGTTTTGACAATAGAAAAACGCGCCAACTCCTATATTTTTAACGCTGTCGCCTACGACAACTCTCGTCAAATAAACACAACGCAAGAATACGCCCTCGCCAATATCGGTAACGCGATTAGGGATAACCATCTCTTTTAATGCCAAACACTCATAGAACGCAAACGCCCCAATACTCTTTAATTGACTGTTTTCGCCGAAACTAATCGACTGTAAATTTCCACATCCCAAAAACGCATAACCACCAATATCCGTTACGCCATCACCAAGCACGACTTCCGTCAAGCTATCAACCTTTTCAAACGCTCTTTCTTCAATACGGTCACCTGAGGTAATGTTAATCATTTGTAATTTTGCTTTCGGAATACAAGGAATCGCCAAAGTCGGGCAAGATACGTTCGTTAGATTGTCACAACCATCAAACGCACCACTATCAATTCTCGCAACGGCATCAGGAATAACAATTTCCGCTAAATTATTACAACCCGCAAAAGCATAACTACCAATGCTTATAACGCGTTTACCAATGGTTACATTTGTTAAAACGCCACATTGATTGAACGCATAATCACCGATACTCGTAACGCTGTCGGGAATAGTGATTCTCGTTAAAATATCGTTACCTTGAAAGGCATTATCAGCAATATTCTTGACGAGTATATCCGCGTATCGCGACGCAATTACCACCTCAGTTTCCGTGCCGTTATAACCCGTTACAATCGCATATGTGCCGTCTTCGGATAGTTCGTATACCACCCCTTCTGTGCCGACGAGTATTTCTTCCTCTTCTTCAATAGAATCCCCCTCTGAACCATCCTCACCTGAACTATCTTCCAATATATCCTCGCTCGAAGAAGTATCTTCTACAGACGAACTCACGTCTTCACTCGACGAATCCACAACCGAAGAATCTTCCACGCCCGAATTTACATTCACAGACGAACTCACGTCTTCGCTCGACGAAAAATCCTCCGAACTCACGCCCTCACTCGACGAATCCACAATATCCGACCACCAAGAATCCTCACTCGAAGAACTGATTTCTTCGCTAGTACTTACGCTATTACTGACACCGCTTACGCTGCCGTTTCCGCCGTTTCCACCGTCGTCATCTCCGCCGCCCAGCAAACCGCACGAGGCAAACCCTGCCGTCAACATCAGGCACGCCAACGCCGACAAAACCTTTAACAACTTTCCTTTCATAAAAAAAACTCCTGCAAAATAAAAAGTGTCGTTCCGCAAAACGAAACGACACCCGATAAAAATGTGCTTTTCGCTTTGCTGCGACACAACTACAATCCTATTTCCAAGTGAATGTTTATAACGCGAAAAGGTACACTTCTACCCGAGAAGTATACTTTACTTGGGAATATTAAGTTATGTCGCATTTCTATTCTACCACTTTTTCTTTTCCTTTGCAACAAAATAAGCAAAAAATTCCAAAATCCCCCTAAAAAACGAAAACAGGCGAAAGCTCGCCTGTTTCAAACCGTATTGAAAATAGAAATCAGTTGTTACATTTGTTACAATTCCCCGGTCTGCCCTGCGGGTATAAGGGCAGTTCAAAGAACCCTGCACAAACTTCCTGCGAATATTCCTGCGCAGGCGGCAACGCGCAATAGCCATAGCTAGGCACAAGAATTTCAACGGGCATCGACACTTTCAAAATCACCGTCGAACAAAGGCTGACGATAAAGCCCTGCGTCGCCGCGTCATACGTACCTTCGGGCGCTACAACGCTGACCACCGCGCGTACCGTAAAGGGAATAATCGACGGGGACGGTACGTACAAAAGCACGTCAATCGGCATGGAAACCACCGCCGTTGCGCTCCCGTCCGCGCCCGTGGCGTCGGTGTAAAGGACTTCGAGGGGAATCGTTACCGTTGCCTGCACACGCGCGCAAGGTCTATCCGTTTGCCGTTCGACAACCAAACCCGAAACGGTGGCTTCGCTGACGGTCGAACGGGCGGAAACGAACGTCAAAGGATATGTAGGCTCGGCAGGCGTCAAATCGGTGAGCGTCAACGTATAACTTTCCATTTGGCTCTGTTTGATGCAAGCGTCAAAAATCTTTTCCGCCTGAATACATACTTTTTCCGTCAAACCGCTTATAGGATTGCCCGTGATTGCGCCGGGGCATCTGTCCGATTGAAAATTGGAATAAAAAGACATGGTATACCTCCTGTTACGAAACAAAAAACGCGGTTTGATTTTTTGTACGCGGTTTTTGCTCGCTTACGTTTAGATTACTATTATATTTTATTCCGCAGGCGTTGCAAGTGTTCATATCCGCGTTCATATCCACGGTCATATCCGCACGCGCATACCGATATAAAACACGTCCGTTCCGTTCCTTTTTGCGTAGTTTTCGTCGCTGCCGCAGAGCAGGGTTTTCGTGTCCCCCGCCTGCACCGTGTATAAATCCCCCACTTCGTCGGGAATCGATAAAATTTGCCCTGCAAACGGCTGCGCCGCCAAGCCGTTTTCCTTTACCAGCAACCACGGCGATACGGAAAACGCCGCCGCGATTTCTTCAATACTCTGTCCCGATTTTACTTTATACAATTTTGTGCGTTTTATCTTTAACATCCCTATCAATATATGCATTATGCAAACGTAAAATGCCCGCGTGTTTCGTTCTATTTGGCGGATACGGCTCGTACAATAACAGTATGAAAGACAAAGTAATCGTCAACGCCTCTATCGTAACGGGGCTGTCCGTTGCCGAACGGTTTCTCGGCTTTTTATACCGCATTATTATATCCCGATTGTTGGGCGCAGAGGGTTTGGGCTTGTACCAAATCGCCCTGTCCCTTTTTGGTTTGTTCGCCGTTGTCGGCTCGGGCGGAATCCCCATCACCGTATCGAAAATGATTTCCAAAAGTAAAGCGGAAAAGGATTGGCAAGGCGAACGCCGCGCCGTGTCCGCCGGCATTGTCGCATGCCTTTTGTTTACCCTGCCCTTTTGCCTGATTTTGGGTGTATTCGGCGGAAAATTTTCCTTTCTGTTTTCAGACCACCGCGCCTTTTATGTCTTTCGCATTTTATTGCTCGGCTTGGCATTCTCGTCCGTCTACGCGGTAATTCGCGGATATTTTTGGGGAAATAAACAATTTCTGACGCCGTCAGTTTTGGAAATCACCGAAGAAAGCGTCATGGTGATTGTCGGCGTGCTTTTATTAAAAAACGTTCCCTCCCCCCTTACGGGCGCGCAAAAAGCGGCGTGGGCGGTGGTAATTTCTTACCTGTTTTCCTTTACCGCCTCGCTGATTTGTTTCTTTGTAAAGGGCGGCAAATTATCCAAACCCCAAGGCGCGGTAAAGCCCTTACTCTCGTCCGCCTTGCCCATTACTACCGTCCGTGCCAGCGGTTCGCTGGTTACCTCCGCCGTGGCAATTCTTTTGCCCGTTATGCTGATGCGGGCAGGCGCGGATTCCTCAACGGCAATGAAACTTTTCGGCATTGTTTCCGGTATGGTACTGCCCGTTTTGTTTATTCCGTCCACCGTTATCGGCTCGATTGCCTTGGTGTTAGTACCCGAACTTTCCGAAGATTATTATCGGGGAAATATCAAGCGCTTACAGATTAATTTGGAGCGCGGTTTGCGTTTTTCCTTTTTGGTGGCGTGCGTCCTCATTCCCTTTCTGTATGCCTTGGGCGAGGACGTAGGAAGGTTGGCGTTTGCCAACGCTACGGCAGGGCGTATGCTACAAAAAAGTTGCCTAATGCTTTTACCTATGAGCATCACCATGATTTCTACGTCCATGCTCAACGCCATGGGGTTTGAAAAGCAAACGTTTCTGTTTTTCTTTTTCGGGGCGGCGGCGCTATTGCTCTCTATCTTATTACTCCCGAATTTTTGCGGCGCATACGCCTACTTAATCGGGCTGGGCGCAAGCTATATCGTCACCGCCGCCTGCAACCTGATTTTTCTATATAAAAAAGGCTTCCTTTTCCAAAAAGACGAGGTACGTGACCGCAATCACGCCCTTTTTATTTCCCTTTTCGCCATGTTACCTTTCGCCGCGTTCGGGCAAACTTGCAATAATCTTTTCAAACTGTTTTTAGGCGAAATAACTGCCGTGGCGGCAACCGCCGTGGTATTAAGCGTGCTTACCCTAATTTTGTACGTAGCATTAGGCTTTATTCCCTTGAAAAATCTCCGTTTGCACGGCAAAAGAAAACCGAAAAAAGCATAAAACAAAATTTTTGCGACGATTTTTTTGCTTTCTTGCTATTTTTTTACTCCTTTTCCCTAAAAAAATTTCCGCTTGCTCTTGACAATTTCCTTAAGAAATAGTACAATAAAGAAGTAAATAAATTGTAAGGAGATTTTTATGGGATACAAAACCAGAGATTGGCGCAATGCTATGCGCGTTACGCTCGATTACAACAACATGACGGAAAAATTTTTAGGCGATAAGGGTTTTAGCGACAAACAGCTTTCGTCCTATGCGTCCAAAGCAAATAAGGCTTTCCAATACGTAAAGGAAAACCGCGGCAAAGACGAACTGTATATGGGTTGGACGGAACTCCCCTATAACCAGAAAGAAATCGTTGCCGATATTTTGAAAACGGCAAAAGACGTCAGACGTAAATTCCAGTATTTCGTAGTGCTGGGTATCGGCGGTAGCGCACTCGGCCCGATCATGGCATTTAACGCACTTTGCCATTTGCATTATAACGATTTGCCCAAATCTAAGAGAAAAGGTCCGAAATTCTACGTAGAAGATAACGTTGACCCCGTGCGCATGCGCGATCTTTTGGACGTTATCGAACCGGAAAAGACCTGCTTTAACGTCATTTCGAAATCGGGCGCGACCAGCGAAACCATGACGCAGTATCTCATTATTCTCGACCTGTTGACAAAGGCAGGCGTTAACGTGAAAGATAACGTCATTTTCACCACCGACGAAAAGAAAGGTAACCTCAAAAAGATCTCCGACGAAAACGGCGGCATTAAGAGTTACGTCCTCCCCGACGGCGTGGGCGGCAGATTCTCGCAGCTTTGCCCCGTAGGTTTATTGCCTGCGGCGGTACTTGGGATCGATATCGTCGGCTTGCTTGCAGGTGCGGCGTATATGGATAGCATCTGTAACAAACCCAGCATGCGCAATAACCCTGCGCTTATGAGCGCGGTTTTGCAGGTGGCTGCGATGGATCAAGGTAAGAACGTTGGCGTTATGATGCCCTATTCGGACAATTTGAAATTCCTTGCCGATTGGTATTGTCAGCTTTGGGCGGAATCCTTGGGTAAAAACGTTACGCTCGACGGTGAGCCTTGCAACTACGGACAAACCCCCGTTAAGGCTTTGGGTGCAACCGATCAGCATTCCCAAGTGCAGCTGTACACAGAAGGTCCTTTCGACAAAGTCGTAACTTTCCTGTCTTTGAAAAAATACGGTTGCGAAATGCCCATCCCCCACGGCTGCGAAAATATTCCCGACGTGGCGTTCCTCGGCGGGCATACCATGGAAGAACTTATCCAGGCGGAAAACGCAGCGACGGCGTACGCGCTGACGAAAGCGGGCAGAATGAATTATACGCTGTGGATTCCCGAACTCAACGCGTTCACCCTTGGGCAGCTCTTGT
>JAZNXZ010000021.1:0-3088 GCA_045594165.1 Candidatus Scatosoma sp. | reverse complement strand
TATTTGTCGTCCCCAACGACGGGATTGCCAAGCGCCTTCATCTGCACGCGGATTTGGTTTTTTCTGCCCGTATCAATGCGCACACGGAGCAACGAATACTGTCCGATTTCTTTCAAAACTTCGTAATGGGTAACCGCCTTTTGCCCCGTCGGGTCGTTCGATACGTACACCAAATTGTTGACGTTTTCTTTCAAATACGTCGTTAGCGTATCCGATTTATTCTCTAAAACCCCTTCGACCACGGCGTAATATTCCCGCGTTTGTACCTGCTCGTTCCAATGCATTTTCAAAATCGAGTGCAGCTTGATATCCTTGGCAAACAACAGCACTCCCGACGTTTCTTTGTCGATACGGTGCAAAACGAACGCACGCGCGTTTTTGTCCTGCTTTTGTAAATAATCGGTGATATATCCGTACGCGCACTCCCGTTCCTTGTCGCTTTCGACGGAGAGCAAGCCCGCGGGTTTGTCAATCGCCACCAAATCGTCGCTTTCGTAGATAATTTTTATATCGCGCAGGGAAAACGTCGGTTGCGCCGCCTTTGCCGCCTTTGCGCCACGAGCCGTTTTCGTCGGTTGTGTCGCCACTACGCCGTCCTTTACGGGACGTTTGGAAAGTTTCACCTCGTCGTCTTTGGCAAGCATGAAATTGTACTGCGTGACCACCCTGCCGTTGACAAGCACCTGTTTTCTAACCAGCAGCGATTTTACGTTGTTTCTCGACGTATTGCATTTGCGGAGCAAAAATTCCAAAAGCTCGTCGCTGTGGTTAACTTTGTACACGGCGGTATAGACGGGCGCGCCGTTGACGCGCTCGATATTGTCCGTTCTTTTAGACGGTGTTTTTACGCCCTTTTTGGGGCGTTTGTCCGCGCCTGCGGACGGCTTTCCGCCCTGCGGTTTTTTATCGTTTTTTGCCTGTATTTTCATTGCGTTTTCGCCTTTGTTCTGTTTGTATTATTATACCACCGCTAACGAGTGTTGTCAAGGGCGCGAAAATAAAAACGCCGTGGTACGTTTTGGTTTGCGCCTTTCTTCTTCACGCCTCTTCAAGACTGGCTCTCTGCCCACGTTTTTCACTCGTCGAATGCACGAGCCGTTCGAATAATCCCAAAGATTGCATGCCGAGCGTAACGACGAGCAAAACGCCGAAGATATACCCGACCAAGGTCGCGTAAAAGTTCCCGAATATGTCGATAAAATAAATGGAATACTTGCCATAGGGATCCATACCGAAATGATCGAGATGAAATACGAAATTCTTCAATACTCCCCACGAAATTGCGGCGTATAAAAATACCAACGCCCGACACCAATTCGCAAAACTAAGCTTAACCTGCTTGGTCATCACCAAATAAACCCCAAACAACGACGCAAGCATGTGGCAAAGCGCCTCCCCCGTGTATACGAGATTCGCACTCGTGTCCACGTTGGCATAATGACTTTGCGGACTGAGGAAGAGCGCCACCAGCATCCCCAACCACAAATATGCAATCGCCGAATACGCATAATTTTTCACTTTATCGTTCATCAGGCAGGTGAGCGGAATCACCGTAAACATCATCGGACTGATATTTTTTAACGTATCGTAGATATCGTCAAACCACCGACTCTGATACATTCCTACGTTCCAAAGGAAATAGAATACGACGTCCAAACAAATAAACACACCGTTGCCTATCTTTATATTCAGTTTGTCATGATACAGGCAAATCAGGGCGAATGCGACAAAGTACACCGCCGCCAAAATTCCCAGCATCAGCATCATATCCATACGCCGTGCTCCTTGCGTTTACTTGCTAAAATTATCCAAAAACAGCGTCTATTCCTTTCTTGCCGTTATTCTATATCCTCTATTACGGGAAAATCCGGTTCGAGGGGCCGTATAATTCCCGGTTCAAAAGGAATCCCCGGTTTCTTTCCCTCCAGTTCCGGATACCCGTTTTCAAACACGAGTTGCGTTCCCTCAAAGGCTTTTGAGCCAACCCCCGTTATCGTAGAGGGGAGCGTCATTTCTTTGAGCGAAGTACAACCGGAAAACGCATACCCGTAAATGGTTTTCAACCCCTCGTTTAAGATCACCTTTTCCAGCGAAGTGCAATCGCGGAATGATGACAAACTCAAAGAACTTACGCTTACGGGAATTTCCACTTCTTTTAACGCGCTACAAAGGCGGAACGCGCTTGAACCTATGCTCTCTAACCCCTGAGGAAGTACGACGCTTTCCAACGAAGTACAGTTGTAGAAAGTGTTCGCCTGCAAGGCCTTTACCTGCATAGGCAAAGACACCTCGGTTAAAGCGGTACAGTTTTTGAACGCACTCTCGCCAAGAACCGCCAACGTTTCGGGAAATTCGATGGACGTCAACGAGCTACAACCCTCAAACGCCCCTGCGCCGATGGTTACAAGACCGTCCGCAATATGAATCTTCGTGATCCCGGTGCAATTCTTAAACGCATCTGCCTCGATGCCGAGCACCCTCAAACCGCCGTTTTTGGCTCCGATATATATTTCGCCCTGCAAATCGTCGAAAGAACCGGAAATCGTGCAGTAATTGCTGTTGGCGACAACGTTATATTCGATGCCGGGCGAGGTTTCACGTTCCCAAATCGCCTCGACGACAAGATCTTGGTTAACGTTGTTGTACGACGTGCTCCATTGCGCCAAATAGTAACCGTCTTTCGCGGTTTTCGGCGGCGTTGCCGCGTTCCCTTTCCGAACGTTTTGTTCGAGTTCACCGCTAACCAACGCGCCTCCGTTTAACTCAAAGTACACCGTATACGTTTCTTTTCCCGATAAGAACACGAGCAAAAGTATAACGACGACGGCGATAAATTCCGCCCCCAAAATAATAAACAGTTTAACCTTTGAACTGGTCTTCACGAAAACACCCCCTTTGGGCTTTTTATCTATCATTTTTATTGTATCATATTTTAGGCGATTTTTCAATAGGAAACGAAAATTTTCCTCTTATCCTTTGTGAAAATTGTGAAAAAAATTTACGCCTTGCCCCCTACAAGGCAAAGCGTAATGGTAATTTTTTTCATCTGTTCTATTTTTTGGTTAATTGTACAAGCGTTTCCACGTGC